>CAXNGL010000065.1:0-12210 GCA_964201515.1 Burkholderiales bacterium | reverse complement strand
CGTCGGGCGCGGCATACACGGTGAAGCCGCGATAGCCGCGTGCGGTGTTGCGCTCGGTGCGCGCCAGCGCGTACTCCTCATGCGTCTGCGGATGCAGGAACACCGGGAAATCACGCCCCACCGGCTGGTAGCCGAGACGCACCATTTCCTCGGGCGTGCTGCCTACCACCACGTGGTCGTGATCCTTGACCGGGAGCCCGAGCAATTCATCGCGGACCGCACCGCCGACGACGTAGGTTTTCACGCGCTCATTGCTTCGCCGCAAGCTCGGTCACATAGGGTTCGTCGCCGGCGACGAACCCGGATTCTCCGCGCGCTCCGGCAATCCATTCCTGGACAGACGGCAGCGCGTGCAGTGCCGCCACATAGGCAGTCGCATCGGGCGGCAGGGCGACCGCATGGGTGGTGAAACGCATCGCCACCGGCGCAAAGAATGCGTCGGCAATGCTGAAGCGGCCAAACAGCATGCCGCCGGCCGACCCGTCGTCCTGCGCGACGTTGGCTGCTCGGCACTGACGCCAAAGGGCCACGATGCGATCCACGTCCCTTTGCACGTCCGCGTTGATGCCGATGCCGGGCAGGGAGGCGCGAATGTTCATCGGCATACGGCCGCGCAGGTTCTGGAAGCCCGAGTGCATCTCGGCGCAGGCCGATCGCGCGACCCGCCGCGCCTTCGCATCCTGCGGCCAAAGCTGCTTGTCCGGATACAGCTCGGCCACCGTCTCGGCGATGGCGAGCGTGTCCCACACGGCCTGGCCATCGAACATCAGCACCGGCACCTTGCCGGTTGGCGAATAGGCCTCGATGCCGACGATCTTCACCTCGTCGTTGAACTTGAGCTGCACCTCGTCGAAGGCAATGCCGGACTGCCTGAGCAGCACCCACGGGCGCATCGACCAGGAGGAATAGTTCTTGTTGGCGATGACCAGAGTCAGCATGGAAGATGAAAACCGCGAGGAATTCGGGGCATCAATACCGCTTCACGTCGGCGTGCGTGACAATCAGCATGTAGACGAACAGGAACGAGAACAGCGCCGCCGACCATAACGAGAAAAACGAAAATTCCCTGCTCACGTCGATGATCGTCACCACGGCGAAGAACAGGAACACGTCGATAAGGGTCACATCCAGCACCACCACCAAGAACTTGGCCGGCTTGGTGTTGAGCAGCGTATTGAGCGCCGAAACCGCCTCGTTGCCGGGGAACTTGTTGACCAGCAGGCGCGCCCCCCACCAGACGGCAGACAGGGTGAAGTTGGCCAGGGCGGCGTTGACGATGGCCTCCTTGAACGCACCCGGGGTGAAGCTCCATTGCCGGATGATGAAATCGAAGATATAGGCTGCGTCATTTCTCATGGAATCCGTCCCCCGTGATGATTGGCATCAGCAACATGGCACCGCATTCGAGCAAAGGCAGTGCAGACGCACCGGGTTGCCTCAGCGTCCTGCGCGATAGCGAAACGACGAGTAGCGGCCGCGCGGGTTCTGATCGCGCAGATAGGAGGGCGCGACCGCCTCGATGGGCGCGGGCAAGATGCCAAAGGGCAGCGGGCTCGACGATACGCTGTCGACCTGCATGGAATGGAAACTATCGCGCGACAACGGCACGCCGGGGACCCACTCCATCACCCACGCCTGCAGGTACGACAACTGGCGCGACAAGGGAAAGATCCAGCGCCGGTGGCCGCTCTCGCGGCCGGCCAGCGCCGCCAGTTCGCGCAGCGTGTAGCGCTTCGGCCCCACCAGGTCGTAGTCCTGGCCGTAGCAGCTGCGATCGAACAGCGCCAACACGAAACAACGCGCCACATCGCCAACGTACACCGGCTGGAAGCGCGCATTGGCGCAACCCAGCACCAACAGCGGCAGCCAGCGCTGCAGGGAGGCGAACATGTTGAGGAAGCTGTCGCCCGGCCCGAACACCACCGATGGACGGAACACCGTGACGTCGAGCTCCTTTTGCTGCGCCAGCACCCAGGCTTCGCCCTCGCCCTTGGACCGCAGGTAACCGCTCTCGCCGTCGGGGCGCGCCTTGAGCGCGCTCATGTGCAGGATGCGCCGCACGCCCGCCTCGCGGCAGGCGGCGGTCAGTTTCTTCGGCAACTCCACATGTGCCGCGGCAAATTGCTCGCCGTAGGGCATGGCGCTGCGGCTCTTGAGCACGCCCACGAGGTTGATCGCCGCATCGCATCCGTGCAAAAGGCGTCGCAGCGCCGCCGGATCGTGGATGTTCGCCTCCATCACATCGACGGTCGGCAGCACGATCAGGTGCTTGGCGTGATCGCGCTGCCGCGTCGGCACCACCACCTCGTGGTGGGCATCCACCAGCATCTGCACGATGTGGCGGCCGATGAAGCCGCTGCCGCCGAGAACGAGAATCTTTGCCAAGCCAATATCCTGAATGGTTGCGTGATACAACGCCTGCCTGCAGGCCCTTCCAGCGCGAAATTTTAACGTATTACCCTGCCCCGAAACGCGCCATTGCCATCGCGGCAAGCCGTGGGCCGAGCAACGCGAACCTCAAGGCGTCGGGTCGGCGCGCAGGGCCACGAGCCCGTCGGCCGGCGAGCGCCCGGCAATGGTTCCCAGTCGTGATTTCAGCGTGCGCGCCAGCATGCCGTCGGCGCCCAGCACGGCCGAGTAGTACACCGTGTTCGACATCACTTTCTTCACGTAATCGCGCGTTTCGTTGAAGGGAATGGACTCGGCATAGATGGCGCCTTCCAGCGGCCGGGCGTCGCGCCACCTGCGCGCGCGCCCCGGGCCGGCGTTGTACGCAGCCGCGGCCAGCACCGGCTGGCCATCCAGCTCGTCGAGCACCTGGCGCAGGTAGAACGTGCCCAGCGCCGCATTCATCGGCGGCTCATGCGCGCGCGACCATGCGTAGTCCTTCATGCCCATCTTGCGCGCCACCCATTGGGCGGTGGCGGGCATCAGCTGCATCAACCCGGTGGCCCCGACGCCGGACTTGGCGCGCGAGATGAAACGGCTTTCCTGGCGCACCAGCCCGAGCACCAGCGGCTCCTCGAGCGAGCGCGCACGCGCTGCCCCCCCCAGCACCTCGCGATACGGCGCCAGGTAGCGCGCCGAAAAATCGTGCAGCGCCACGGTGCGATCGGCGGTGTTGATGGCACGGTCCCAGATCTCGTTGTTGCGCGCGAGCTGCGCCGCGGCCAGCAGCGAGCGGTCATCCATGCCGCGCAGGGACCAGTTCCATTCGCGCGTCGCCTCGGTGCGCATGTCGAGGCGGAACAGCGCCAGCGAGCGCTGCAATCCGGGATTCACCGCTGTCGCCGCGATCTCTTCGGCCGTCGGGCCGCTCGCGGTGACCGGCAGGCGCACCGCCTGGCCCAATTCTTCGCCGGCGAGGCGGCCGTAGAAATGGTAGTCGCCGGCGATCATCGAAAACTGTTCATTGGCTGCGGCGCGCTGCTCGGCGGTTTGCGCCTGCGCCTTCAACGCCCGGCCCAGCCAGTACACCCAGGTCGGGTCGGTGCGGCCGGCGCTCGTCATGCGCGCAATGGCCGCCTGCACTTCCCCCCAGTTGTCCTGCCTGAGCGCAATGCGCGCCCGCCATGCCCATTGCTCGTCAGTGAGGATGCCGTCGAGGCCGGCTGACAAGCGATCCGCCTCGGCGAACCACGCCACGGCATCGGCGAGGTGGCGTCGCGCCGCCGACGTGGCGATCGCGCCCAGCACCCAGGCCTGGTCGGGAACCGCGAAGCGTTCGCGAATCGGGGCCCGCCAGTATCCCGCCGCCACGGCGGGGTCGTCGCGCGCGATGCGCAGCACTGTGGCGATATAGAGCTCGCGTTCGCGCCGTCGCGAAAGCCCGCCGGTTGATCGCTCGGCGAACTGCACGGAGCCGCTGAGCGCGAGGTCGAGCAAGCGGTACTCGGGAATTTCATCGCGCGACAGGCGTGCCACGAGGCGCCGCGCAGTGGCAAGCTGGTTGGCATCGACCAGGAGGCGAAAACGCTCCCAGATCTGCTGCGGTCCCCACTGCCCCGAACTGATCAAACCCTCGACCATGGGCGCGCACCCTTCGGGCAGCTCGCGCGGTGTGAGCCACAACGGCCGCAACTCGGTCGCAGCCGAGGCGTCACCGGCCTGTGCACGACCCAGCAGGCTGTAGCAGGTGACTTCGGGATCATCGCCAAAGACGCGCGGCGCCTCGTCACGGAACAGCTCCCAGGCGCCCTTCTTGCCAAGTACTTTCAGCCAATCGCGACGCAACTGCTCGGCCAGCAAGCTGCCGCTGTTGCGCGACAGGAACCAGCGCACTTCCTCGGGTGAGCGATCCTCGAGTCGTTGGCGCAATTGCCAGTAGCTGACCCAAGGTTCCAGCACGTGACCGCCGACGGATTGTGCCGCGCGCGCCAGTTTCGCCGCGTCACCGACACGAAATGCATCGCGCGCTTCGAGCACCGCCTGATCGGGATCGGGCGCTTTTTGCTTGGCCAGCGGCCGCGCCCAAGCCGAACTCACCCACAAGCTCGCAGGCAGCGCCGGCAACAGCGCAATGAGGAGCAGTGCTATAGTGGGGCGACTCTTCATGATCTGGTTAAACAATACCATAACAAGCCTTTATTTCCACTGGATATTTGGTTGGCAGATATCTCCAAGAGCAGCGGCCCGCCCGATGACCTTGTCGAATGGCGCAAGGCGCAGCGCATCGCCCTCATTGATCAACGCATGGCGACCCCAAAGGAAACACGGATCGCCTGGCGCCTGGCCATGGACCGTCACATCGAACGCGGATTCCCGGAACTGGCCCGCCAAGTGAATACCATGCCGGCGGTCGTCGCCTTTTGCTGGCCTTACCGCAAAGAATACGACGCCCGTCACATCGCGGCCAAATTGCGCAGGGCCGGTGCCGTCACGCCGCTCCCGGTCGTCGTCGCCTCGGGGGAACCTCTGGTGTTTCGCACCTGGCGACCCGGCATGAAGCTCGCCATTGGCCCGCTTCGCATTCCATACCCGGCTGAGGGACCTGAGGTGAAGCCCACTGTCGTCTTGCTGCCGATGGCGGGATTCGACAGTCGAGGTTACCGACTGGGTTACGGCGGCGGATACTTCGACCGAACCCTCGTGGCCATGCACCCGCGACCGCTCATGATTGGCGTGGCGCACGAATTTACGCGCCTGCCCACCATCTACCCGCAGTTGCATGATGTCCCGCTCGACTACATCGTCACCGAAGCGGGCATTTACCGTCGCGATGGCGACCTGCGCGGCACGCGCCTGGAGTTCCTCGGGGCGCCAGCTGAACCGGCAGTTCGCGGATTCAAGGCGGCCGCAGGATCGGCACTCCCGGCCGGCAGGTGAATCGACGATACTTGCTAGATACATCAGGACACTCAGGGAGCCCGCCATGCTGCGCATCCATCACCACCCCCGCTCGACCTACTCGCGTCGCGTCCTCATCGTGCTGGCCGAAAAGAACATCCCGCATGAACTGGTCGCCATCGACATGGAGAAGAAGGCGCACCGCCAGGCGGACTACCTCGCCTACAACCCGTATGCGCGCGTGCCGACTCTGGAGGAGGATGGGTTCGTGCTGTACGAGTCCACCGCCATCCTGAATTACCTCGAGGCAACGCGCCCGGCGCCAGCGCTGGTTCCCGCCGATGCGCGCGGGCGCGCGCTGGTGGACATGCACATGAAGCTCGCCGACCTGCAGATGACGCGCCAGGCCGGCAGCATCATCTTCCCCAAGCGCTTCCTGCCCCGCCAGCGCTGGGACGAGAAGGTGATCGCGCAATCGAAGGGCGAGATCGAGAAGCACCTCGACATCCTCGATCGCATTTACCTCAAGGGGCGCGAATACCTCGTCGGCGATCGTTACTCTCTGGCTGAGGTCTGCTACGCGCCGTTCATGGAATTCCTGCCGCTGATGGAGATCACGCCGCCGCCTTCGGTGGCGGCATGGTCGGCACGCATGCTGTCACGGCCCAGCGCGCTTGCGACCCGGCCGGACAAGTAGGCTCTGGCATGAACGCATTGACAACGATGCCCACCGAGGATCTTTCCCGGGAGCGACTCGGCGCACTGACGCCCGGAGAGTTTGTCGCATTGCTGCGCGAGCAGTGCAGCCTGCCCGGGCGCGGCATGGCCAATCATCCGGTTCTCGCCGCCCTCGAAGCGGGCAGCGTCACGCTGCCGCAACTGCGGCTGTTCACCGAGCAGTGGTACCTGCACAATCGCAACATGCTGCCGTGGATCGGCCAGATCTACGTCACCTGCCCGCACGAAGACGTGCGCGCCACGCTGGCCAAGAACCTGGCTGAAGAATGCCTGGGCGCTTTCACCGGAACCAAGGCCCACCCCGAACTGATGCTCGACTTTGCAGCATTCATCGGCATGGACGTCGAGCAGACCCGCGGCAAGGAACAGCTTCCCGACGGCCGCCGGGTCACCGAGTACTTCGAGTTCATGGCCACGTGCCGGCCCTGGTATGTGCCGCTGGCGGCCATCGGCATTGGGCTGGAGACCTTCGTGCCGCAAGCGCTGACGCGCATGCGCGCCGCGTTGAAAGCCAACTACCGCATTCCTGACGACAAGTTGGTGTTCTGGACCATGCACATCACCACCGACATCGAGCACGGCGACGAGGGCATGGAAATGGTCGCCAGGTACGCCGTCACGCCGCAGGCGCGCAAGCAGGTGTACGACGCCACCATCGAGACCTCGGTGCTGTACTTCAAGCTGTGGAACATGTTCTCCACGATCGGCGGGCGGCAATAGCCCGCGGGGCGACCTGCGATTGGCCCGTGCTGAACGCACGCGCGCGGCGCTGCCATGGCACCGGATCAAGCGGCTGCAATTGCCTGACACTGCTGTCAGTACATACGACTCTTATCTACGATAGACGTACATATTAACAACATATTGTCAGTATTATTGGCCCGCACCCTGGTTCGGGCCGCCAGCGCTTTCTGCGCCCTGCTCAGCCCGACTGCCCAAGGAACATGCGATACGCCGGGTTGGCGGTTTCGTCGCAATACGGGTAGCCCAGCGTATGCAGGAAGCGGCGGAACTCGGGCATGGCCTTCTTCGGCACCTGGATGCCCACCAGCACGCGGCCGTAGTCGCCGCCGTGGTTGCGGTAGTGGAACAGGCTGATGTTCCAATCGGCACGCATGTGCGACAGGAACTTCATCAGCGCGCCCGGGCGCTCCGGGAATTCGAAGCGGTACACCAGCTCGCCCTTGGCCGCGGTCGAGCGCCCGCCGACCAGGTGGCGCACATGCAGCTTGGCCATCTCGCTGTCGGACAAATCGTCGGAGTGGATGCCATAGCGCGCCAGGTTGCGCTGGATCTTCTTCGTTTCCTCGTGGTCGTGGACCTCGACGCCGACGAACACATGCGCGTCCTTCGCATCCGACATGCGGTAGTTGAACTCGGTGATGTTGCGCGCACCCAGCACGGTGCAGAAGCGCTTGAAGCTGCCCGGCACCTCGGGAATGGTGACCGCGAGGATGGACTCGCGGTGCTCGCCCACCTCGGCGCGCTCGGCGACGAAGCGCAGGCGATCGAAATTGGTGTTGGCACCGCAGGCGATGGCCACCAGCTTCTCGCCGCGGATGCCCTCGCGCTCGATATAGGCCTTGGCGCCGGCCACCGACAATGCGCCGGCCGGCTCGAGGATGGAGCGCGTGTCCTCGAACACGTCCTTGATGGCGGCGCAGATCGCATCCGTGTCCACCAGCATGATTTCGTCGACCAGTTCGCGCACGATGCGAAAGGTCTCCTCGCCCACCTGTTTCACCGCCACGCCGTCGGCGAACAGACCCACGTGGTCTAGCGTCACGCGCCGCCCGGCCTTGACCGAACGGTACATGGCATCCGAATCCACCGGCTGCACGCCGATGATCTTCACCTGCGGCTGCAGGCGCTTGACGTAGGAGGCGATGCCCGAAATCAGGCCGCCGCCGCCGATGGCAACGAAAATCGCGTGGATGGGCGCATGCGTCTGGCGCAGGATCTCCATGGCGATGGTGCCCTGCCCGGCGATGACATCCGGGTCGTCGTAGGGGTGCACGAAAGTGAGTTTGCGGCGCTTGCCGATCTTGAGCGCCTCGGCATAGGCATCGGAATAGGTCTCGCCCAGCAGGATGACTTCGGCGCCGCGCGCCGCCACCGCATCGACCTTGATCTTGGGCGTGGTGAACGGCATGACGATGACGGCGCGACAACCCAGCTTCTGCGCCGACAGCGCCACCCCCTGTGCATGGTTGCCGGCGGAGGCAGCGATCACGCCGTGCTTGAGCTGTGCCTTGGTGAGGCCCGACATCTTGTTGTAGGCGCCGCGCAGCTTGAAGGAAAACACCGGCTGCATGTCCTCGCGTTTCAGGAGGATGCGGTTACCGAAGCGGGCCGACAGGCTGGACGCGAGATCCAGCGGCGTTTCGATGGCCACGTCGTAGACGCGCGAGGTGAGGATGCGTTCAAGGTAGTCGGGCTTCATGGCGCGATTTTCATGGCGAATCAGGGGGAGACGGGCATGCCGCGGGCACGCCAGGGGAAGTTGGGGAATGGCCGCGCGCGAGGCGCATGCAAGGCCGCTACTTTACACGATGGCCTGACGCTGAATGTCTCGCGGAGGACCAACGCGCGCCCATGTGCGGCACTGTGCGGCCATGCATGACCATCCACAGCCTTCAACCGGTAAGCTTTGGGCATGGATGCTCTCCTCTCGCCCGACGGAAGCCTCGCCTCGCTGGCGGCCGCCGCATTCCTCGCCGCCACGCTGCTGCCGTTTCCGTCGGAGGCGGCACTGTTCGCCGTGCTGCGCCTGCATCCGGACCTGTTCTGGATCGCCATCATCGTGGCCACGCTTGCCAACACCGCCGGCGGCATGACCAATTACCTGATCGGTCTCCTCATCGAGAATTCCGTCGTGCACGCCAGACTTCCGGTCCAGCTCGAACGCGTGAAGAAGTGGGGCGCGGCCGCCACCGCATTCGGCTGGTTGCCGGTGATCGGTGAAGCGCTCTGTGTTGCCAGCGGCTGGTTGAAGCTGGGCTGGCTGTCAGTGATGGTCTGGCAACTGGCCGGGCGCGGGCTGCGCTACTGGGCGGTGGCCCACAGCAGCCTTCTCTGAGGACGGGCTCAGGGCCGCTTGAACTGCACGGTCCACTTCTCGCGGTAGGCCTGCGCCGCGTTGGATGGGAACGGCCGCGGGTCGAACACGTTGATTGTTGCCAGGTTCAACGAACCCAGAGTGCCGCCAGCGATCCCCGCCGGATGGTTGCCACTGTGCCTAGCGCCGTCGATTGCATATTCCCTACCCAGGAAGCCGCCACATGCTTAAGGCTCATTTCACAACTGAGGGGATGTATCCCGCCATTTTGAAACGGACTCTAGGACTTTTACAGCAATTCCACTGCGCGGGTGCGCCATCACACGCCGGGCGACTCTACCTTGAACGGCGCGCTGAACCGGGCCATCGAAGACGGCTCCTTTGCCAGCGCTTCGCGGCGCACGGCGATAAGCGCGAGAATGGCCCGCTTGCCCTCATCGTCCAGCCCCGACCAGGTCGCGATCTCATCGAGCGTGCGCACGCAACCCAGGCACCAGGCGGTGTCCTCGTCGAGCGTGCAGCGCCGGATGCAGGGGGAGTCGGTCACGCGGGAATTCGCTTACACAGGCGCGTGCGCGCCGATGGGTGTCTCGGCGCGCGACGCCTCGCGCTCGCAGATGCGCTCCTGGAAACGCCAATGCCCATCCTTGCAGCGCACCAGCACGTCAAGATAGCGCCCGAAGCTGCGCACCGCCGGGCCGGAGGGGTAGCGATCGAGGCGCGCGAACATGGTCCGCACGGTCGCGCGGTCGCCGCTGATGTCGATGCGTGGCTCGACGATCACATGCTTGTGGAAGGCCTGCGGCGCGTGCGTGTGATTGCGAAACGCGGTGCGCAGGGCATCATGGCCCTTCAGGGGCGGGCGATTGGGCCATTGCAACACCGCATCCTCGGTCCAGCAATTGATCCAGTCGGCTTCGAGGCCGTAGTCGATGCTGTGGCCATAGGCATACAACGTGCGCAGAATGTCCTGCTCGTCTTCGAGCGCCAGCACGCGCGCTTCGATGGATGTCATGATTTCTCCCCTTGAGTCCCGGCCAGCGCCTTGCGCGCCTCCGGGCTGTCAGGAAATGGTTCGACGCCGATGGGCGCCTCCTTGCGGATCGACTCGATCTCCGGATAGCGCTCCTTGATGCGCCACTTGCCGTCCTTGCAGCGCACCAGCGTGTCGCGATAACGGCCAAAGGCGCGAATCTTGGGGCCATCGGTGTAACGATCCAGGCGCGCATACATGCTCATCACCGTGGCACGGTCGCCTTCAACGCTGTATTCAATACTGATGCGCGGCTCGACCAGGACATGCTTGTGCCAGGCCTGCGGCGCGTGCGTGTGGTTGCGATAGCCGGTGCGCAATTCCGCATGGCCATGCATCAGCGCGCGTCCCGGCCAGTCGAGGATGGCGTCCTCGGTCCAGCAATCGATCCAGGCATCTTCATGGCCGTAGTCGAGGCCGTGGCCATAGCCGTACAAGGTATCCAGGATCGCCTGTTCATCTTCCAGGTGTTGCAGTCGTTGTTCGATGCTCGCCATGTCAAAGCGCCTTCGCGCCGATGGGTTTTTCCTCGCGCGCCGCTTCCTTCTCGACCAGGCGCTCGGAAAAGCGCCAGCGCCCGTCCTGGCAGCGAACGAAGGTGTCGATGTAACGACCGAAGGCGTAGATCTCAGGCGCCCCGCCCGAACTCTTGTAGGGATCGAGGCGCCAGAAATAGCTGTGCGCCGTCGCCGTGTCGCCTGAGAGCGTGATGCGCGGCTCGGCCAGCATGTGCTTGTGCCAGGCCTCGGGCGCGTGAGTATGGATGTGAAAGCCCTCGCGGATGCGGGCGTGCCCCTTCAGCCCGTTCGGGATGATGCTCCAGCCGAGGAAGGCATCCTCGGTCCAGCAATCCATGAACCCCGCCTCGTCGCCATAGTCAAGAGTATGCCCGTAGTCATGCAGGGTGCGCAGGATCGCGCGCTTGTCCTCCAGCACTTTCATTCGTTCTTCGATGCTCGCCATCATGTGCTCCCCAACGGTGGTGGTTCCATTCGTTCCATCTAGTGGCCTGCGCCTGACGCACTGGGCGCGCGGCGCGCCTCCTGGTCGGCATTTCGCTCCATGAATCGCCAGCGACCGTCCTTGCAGCGCGCGAACGTGTCGCGATAGCGGCCGAAGCTGCGGAACTCCGGGCCGCTCTCGTAGCGGTCGAGGCGCGTGTACATGCTCTCGACGCGGGCCGTGTCGCCCGCGATGTCGATGCGCGGCTCGACCAGGAAATGCTTGTGCCACGCCGCCGGCGCGTGGGTGTGCCAGCGAAAGCCCTCGCGAATCGCGGCATGGCCTTTCTGCGCGCCGCGACTCGACCAGTGCAGGGTGGCCTCCTCGTGGAAGCAGTCGAGGAATCCCGCCTCGTCGCCGTAGTCGAGGCAATGCGCGTAGGCATGCAGCGTCTGCAGTATGGCGCTCTCGTCCTCAAGCTGGCGCAGGCGCTCTTCAATCGTAGGCATGGTGGCAGCTCCCGGGGTATGCAAGGTCAAGTGTCCGTTGCGGTTCCTGCGCGGCCTTCTGGCCGATCGCCCTTTACCGCAATCGTGCAAGGAAGGCGGACTGTATCGCCCCAGTTCATGCCTCGTCAACGTCCTTCGCTGCCAGCCGCGCGCTCGCAAGGCAGGGAGCCACGGTGCATAATTGCCCAGGGGAACCTGCGGGGAACCTGCGCGATGACCGCGATCCGACAAAACGACCAACCGGGGAACGCTTCAGCATGGCAACCAAGTCCGCCAAGCCGCAGGCCGGCAAACGCACAACGCGGAATTCACGCCCCTACTGGGAGCGCGGCTATTTCTCGCACAGCTACTGGAAGCGCGGCAAGAAGCTGGGCACCGTGAAGCTCGGCCCCAAGGGTGAATGGGACAGCGTGTATCGCTGGGAAGCCGGAAATCACATCGGCGAGTCGAACAAACTGGCCACCGCCAAGCGCGCGGTCGAGCAGGCGGTGGATTTCGGCGCCAGCCAGATGGGATTGTTCGATAGCGACGCCTGACCCGGCGCGCTGGCAGCGGTCAACCCCGCGCCAGCTGCGGCTGTCGGCGCAACTCCCAGGCAAGGTAGGCGAGCAGCGCCGCAAACACCACGGCACCGCCCGTCAGCG
>CAXNGL010000064.1:0-12296 GCA_964201515.1 Burkholderiales bacterium | reverse complement strand
CGTTTTGTAAAAGGCGGTAGCTGATATAGAGCGTGGGTTGATCGATGCCGATCTGGGCAGCTACCTACTCAAGCAGCGGGTGGCGCTACCGGGACGGGGCAAAAGCGGCAGTGCTCGCACGCTCCTGGCTACGCGGTTCGCTGGTACTTTGTACTTTCTTTTCGGGTTTGAGAAAAGTGACCGTGAGAACATTACCAAGCGCGAACTGGGAATTTACCAGAGCCTTGCGAGCACCTTGGTTGCACTTAGTAACGATCAGATTGAAACGGCATTGAAGGCCAACGAATTGATAGAGGTGCATATAACATGAGCCGAATGATTGACGAAGCCCTGGACACGATGCGTGGATTGCATAAGATCGGCGCAGTCAACAAGCAAACATTGCGTGATTTTGAAACACAATGCCTACCGCCACCGGCCTACACGGCGGAAATGATCAAGCGTTTGCGCGAGAGACTGCACGTCAGTCAGGCGGTGTTTGCTGTCTACATCAACGCCAGCATTTCCACTGTCCAGAAGTGGGAAAACGGCGAGAAAAAGCCCAGCGGTGCTGCAGCACGGTTGCTTTCAGTTATTGATCGCAAGGGACTGGAAGTCTTGATCTGAAAAAGGTTGTGAGGATTGATACGATAATAGGCCAAATGTAGATATAGCCTTTTTTGATTTGTTCATGGTCGGCAACAACGTCTGGGTTTGGCTATGAAGTATTCCGGCGTCCCAGCTCTTGGCCTTTTGCTACGACCTTCCGTTTGCTCTGATGTTTATAGAACCATTCTATTTTGCAGAATTGGAATGGACTCGTTCACTTTTCTGAACGTAAGTTTCTTCGATGTTCGTTTAGTCTTGTTACACGGCAAGGTGGAGGATTACATGGAAACTGCTCGTCAGCGCCGTGCGCCCATTCCAGCGGGAAAGGCTGAAAGGCCGCTTACGACCAATGCAGACGCTGGATTGATCTTGGGCTGTAGGACTGGTTTGGGTCGGATGCAGCCGTCAAATCGGTTGGTTACAGAGCCTTGAGCAGAGCGCTATCAGGTCAGTCCCCGGTGCCGCGCCACCGGCAGCGATCGCTGCGAGCACAGGAAGAATCCCACGTCTTGGGGTCGTTCGCCGGCCGGCTCGATGTATCTCACGCGTTTGATCCGCGCGCTGACGACTGCGGCGGACACACACCGGCCGAGACGCGTGGGACCTGCGTGGCAGTATTATTGAACGTTATGTACGACAGACGGTCACTAAAGAAATAAGTTGGTAGTATTTAGGCATCCACACATTGCCCTGGGCGATGCTTCACGCCAGTGCAATGGCCTGGCGAAACGCCTCCAGACGCTTGAGGTGCTGGTCCGCGCCCCTGAGCCCGTCGCGCTGCGTCACCACCGAGAAGTGCGTCACGCCGAGCTTGCGCCAGCTTTGGACGATGTCGCCCCAGCGCGACTCGTTGGCGCGGTTGATGGGCGAGCGGCCGTCCATGGGAAAGGTGTCCGGATCGCGCCCGTATTCCCGGCAATAGCCGCGGAATCGTTCCAGGCACGCGAGCCCCGCGGCGTCCGGTTCCCAGCGCGGTATCCAGCCGTCGCCAATGCGCGCGATGCGCCGGATCACGACGTCGGGGACCGGATCGATGCGTGCGGCACCGGGCGACCCGCCGCCCATCCAGATCGGGAACGGCTGGGTGCGCGGCCGGGGATTGATGCCTGCATCCGTAATGGTGTGGTACGCGCCCTTGAAAGTGACCGCGTCGTTGGCCATCAGCGCCCGGATCACCGCGATCTGCTCTTCGTAGCGCTTGCCGCGGTCGCGAAAGTTCATCCCCAGGGCTTCGTACTCGACGTCGTTCCAGCCGATGCCGACGCCGAGCCGGAAGCGGCCCTGCGACACGATGTCGAGGCAGGCGGCCTGCTTGGCAACCAGCACGGCCTGGCGCTGCGCGAGGATCAGCACGCCCGTCGCAAAACCCAGCTTGGACGTGATGCCCGATAGGTAGGAGAACAGCACGAACGGGTCTTGGAAGGACGACGTCATGTCGTAAGGCCCGGGCCAGTCCGGCCGGCTGGCCTTGTTGGCGCCCAGCACATGGTCGTAGGCGAGGATATGCGTGAAGCCCATGGCCTCGACGCCCTGCGCGAAGGCCTTGATCTCGCCGACATCCGGGTTCATTTCGATCTGCGGGTAGACGACACCGATTTGCATGGGGGAGACTCTCGTTGGCCTTGCGAGGTTTTTTGAGCCTGGGCTACCAGACGGAACCAGTGCTACTGGGGTTCGATGCCCGCCTGCTTGGCGATGCGTCCGAATTCGGCAATGCCGTTCTTGACCATATCAGCGGATTCGGCCAGCGTGGGTAGCGGGTTGACCACTTCGTAGCCCATGTCGTTCACGCGTTTGCCAAATTCGGCGTCTTTGACGATCTCGCGTGCGTGGCCATACAGGAACTCGACAATATTGCGCGGCGTCTTCCCGCCAACCGATACGCCAATGAAAATGGGTTGGTAGAGCACTGACTTGGCCATCTCGCGCAGTTCCGGGCTGCTCGACTCGGCCAGCGCCGGCACGCTGGGCAGGCGCACGTTGTCGCGGGCCTGGCCGTTGATTGCCAGCACCCGTATCCTGCCCGTCTCGAGCAGGCTTTTTGCCCACGGGTTTTGTCCGGTGAGCTGCACATGCACCTCGCCGGCGAGCAGTGCGTTTTGCCCGGCGGCGACGCTCGAATAACGGATGATCTCGAACTTCACGCCGGTCAGGTTCTGCAGGACGACGGACTGCATGAAGTCGTACTGGCTGTTGATGGCAATGTTGACCTTGCCGGGATTGGCACGCATGTATACCAACAGCTCGTCCATGGTCTTGGCCGGCAGCGAGGAATGCGCGACCACGCTGTTACGGCCGAGCACCAGCGGCGCCACCAGGATGAGGTCCTGCTCGACGCTGCCCTTGAATGCCTTGAGCGTGTAGGGCATGGCGTAGGTCGCAGGCGTGGCATTGAAGAGGGTGTATCCGTCCGATTGGGAGACGCCGCCCTGATAGGACACCAGACCGCCTGCACCCGGACGGCTCTCGACCACCACCGGCTGGCCGATGCGCTGCGAGAGCTTGTCGGAGAATGCGCGCGCCAGGATGTCGGCCGGACCACCTGCGCTGCCATGGGTGTATTTCAATGCACGCAGCGGATAGTCGGCCAGCCGTGGCGGGACATCAGCTGACAATGCAGCCATGCTGGCCATCGACATTGCGATCCCGACCAGTGCGCCCATGCAGCGCGCGCTGCGCGACCCCGGCTTCTTTGAACAGATCATCTTACGCTCCCCAAAAATGTGAATAAATCCATCCGGCGTCATCACGAGCTCATCGCACCGCGGACACGATACAGCAGACTTCATGCAGTTGCGGCGCAATCGCGCGCGGCAGGACTAGACCACGCTGTTCATGTGCTCCAGCGATTCCGCGTACTCCTCCAGCATCCCCTGGATGACCTGGCGCACGCTGAGCGTCTCCTTCATGTCACCGACAATCTGGCCGACCGGCCAGCTCAGCCATTCCTTGTTCTTCGAGCGCATCACGCGCAGGCGCGGCTCGATCATCAGGTAGGCGTGCGCCGGCTTGGGCAGCGGCGCGGGCGCATCCGGACGCGCCCACAGCTCGGTCATCTTGCTGGCCAGCACGCGGCATTGGGCGCCGGTCATGCCGGTGGTCTGGCGGGCATCCTCCGACTTCGCCGCGAAAAGCCGCTCGCGCAGCTCCGGTGTGGCGTCGCTTTCCCGCGTGCCGAGCCAGATGGACCCGCACCACACGCCGGCCGCGCCCAATGCCATGGCGGCCGCCATCTGCCGGCCGCTGCCGACGCCGCCTGCAGCGAGCACCGGCACATCGGGTCCGGCAAGCGCGACCACCTGCGGCCACAGGATCATGGAGGTGATGGGGCCGGTGTGACCGCCGGCCTCGGTGCCCTGCGCGACCAGGAAGTCGACGCCGGCGGCGATCTGCTTCCTGGCGTGATCCAGGCGGCCGATGAGCGCACCCACCTTGATGCCGCGCGCATGGCAGGCATCGACGGCGTCCTTGGGGGGAACGCCCAGCGCATTCACGAACATCTTGATCATCGGGTGGCGGAAGGCCACCTCCAGCAGCACCCCGGCATCCTCGGGCGTCATGTTGATGTTGCGAATGCGCTCGATCACCATCTCGCGCCCGTTGTCGTCGGGCAGGCGCGCGATGCCGGCGGCGTCCATCGCCTCGCGCAGGAACGCCACGTGCGCCGCGGGGAGGATCGCGTCGATATCGAGTTTCTGCGCCTGCAGGCCCTTGTCGTACTTGCTGGCCATCAGCAGGTCGATGCCGTAGGGTCGGCCATCGGTATGCTCGTCCAGCCAGCGCAGTTCTTCTTCCAGGTGCTCGGCACTGAATCCGGACCCGCCCAGCACCCCCATGCCGCCGGCGCGCGACACCGCGGCGACCACATCCCTGCAGTGAGAAAAACCGAAGATCGGCAGGTCGATGCCGAACATGTCAGTGGTAGTGGTTTTCATGTTTCCCCTCAATCACAGTTCAAGTTGTGGCGTCAGTGGCGCCTTATTTTCAGGCGGCTCGCTATCTGTTCTGCCATTGCGGCTTGCGCTTCTGTGCAAAGGCCTTCGGCCCCTCGGTGAAGTCCTGGCTGGACAGGAGATCGTCGATGGCCTCGTAATAGTCATCCATGGCCTCCTGTTCGGAGGCGTGGCGGGCCGATTGCGCACGCATGCGGATCGACAGCCGCACCGAGGTGGGAGATCCTTCGAGGATCTCGGCTGCCAGCTTGCGCGCGGCCTCCAGCGCCTGGCCGGCCGGGGCAATGCGGTTGACGAAACCGTACTTCTCCGCCTCGTGCACCGGCATCTTGCGGCCCGTGAAGATCAGTTCGTTGGCGATCTTGACCGGCATTTGGCGCGGCAGGCGGATGACGCCGCCGGCGCCGGCAATCACGCCGACACGCACCTCGGAGAGCGCGAACTGCGCAGTCTCGTCGGCGACCACCATGTCGCTGGCGAGGCACAGCTCGGTGCCGCCACCCATGGCGAAGCCGTTCACGGCGGCGATCAGGGGTTTGCTGCGCGCGCGCCGCACCAGCCCGCCGAAACCATTCCTCGGGTTGAGCATGGGCTTGCCCGCCTTGGCCTGCTCGGCCACATATTTGAGGTCGGCGCCGGCACAGAACGCCGCAGTCCCGGCCCCGGTGATGATGCCCACCCACAGCTCGGGGTCGGCTTCGAAGGCATCCCAGATCTCGTCCAGCTCGAAGTGCGCCGGCGAATGCAGGCTGTTGCGCGCCTCCGGGCGATTGATGGTGACCACCAGGAGGTGGCCGTCGCGCTCGACCTTGACGAATTCATAGTCGTCGCGCAACACGCGGGGCTTGGGCGGGTTGAACGCCAGCACCTCGTCCAGGCTGTAGCAAAAGCGGTTGCCGGGTGGCGTGAACTGCACGTAGATGCGCTGACCCAGCGGGTCCTCTTCGCGCATGCGCGCCAACGTGGCCTCGTCGCCATCGAAACTGTTGGCAATGCAGCGGGCGCCTCCGACCTCCAGGCGCGCGAACACGATGGCGTGCGCGGGCAGACCCTTGTCATGGACCACGGTGTAGGTTTCGATGCGGGCCCAGCCATCCGGCTCGTGATCCGCGGCCGGGGCGGGCAGGGCGTCGATGCCCGCCTGGATGTGCCGGCTGTCGCAGTTGCGCAGCGGCGCCGGGCGCGTGGAATACACGCCGGCGGCGTACTTGGACAGGATGCCGCCGTTGGCGCCGACGAAGCCGTAGCTGCCCGGTTGCTCGCGCAGTTTTTCCACGATGCCGGCCACGGCGTGCATGGAATAGTTGTTGCCCGGGCCGCCGAAAAAGGGCAGGCCGCCGGTGACGGTGAGCTTGCGCGGATCGTCGGGCGACAGGCCAAGGCTGTCGCAGGCGACATTGGAGACCGCAATCGGGAAGCAACTGTAGAAGTCGAAGAACGCCATGTCGGCGGCCGTCACGCCGGCATACGCCAACGCGGCGTCGGCCACGCGCTGAGCCGCCGGCGAGGCGCCGAGGTCGGCGCGCTCCAGCAGCGCGCGTTCGTGCGCCTGGGCATGACCGTGCAGGTACACCCACTGGCCTTCGGGAACGCCCAGCTTGCGTGCCGTTTCGATGGAGGCGATCAGCACCGCGGCGCCCTGGTTCACCTGGTCGCGCGCCACCAGCAGGCGCGCGTAAGGTGACGAAATCATGCGGTTGCGTGCGTTGACCGCCAGCAGTTCGCTGGCGCCGAGCGGTTTTTGCTCCGAGGACGAATAAGGATTGGCCGCGGCGACCTCGGTGAATGGCGCGAACAGCCTGCCCATGCCGTGTTCGTATACCTCGCGCGTCTGCCCGAGGCGCGCGCGCCGCGCATTCTCCAGCAGCGCGTAGCCAGGCGGGGCGCCGACGATGCGGTGCATGAGCTGGTAGCGGGTGCGCTTCACCTGTGCGCCACGATCTTCGACGCTGCCTCCGGGTGACTCGGACCAGTCGGGCTTGCTGCCATCGGTGGCGAGCTTGCGCATGGAAGAGATGGCCTCGCCGCCCGCCAGCAACGCCATGTTCAGTTCGCCAGATGCAATGCGCCGGCAGAATTCGTAGACCAGCCGCTGCGGGGAGTCGCCACTCGAGGTCTCCCAGACCGCCAGCCGCGGATGGATGCCCAGGCGCTTCGCGATCGAGCGCGGGTAATTGTCACTGCGCCCGAATGGGCCGGGACCGAAGGCCGAGTCCTCGAAGGTGCGCGTGGTCGCGATGGCCTCGACATGCGGTCCGAGCACCTGCAACGACAGGGCATCTGCAAATGCCGCCTTGGCCGCCTCGGCGGCAATGCCATAGGGCGGCAGGCCGCGGTAGTCGGGTGCGTCCACCCGCTCGGTGAACTGGCCCACGCCGATGATGACCGGTGTGCGCGGATCGATGTTGTCGCTCAAGCTGCAATCTCCTGTCGGTGAGCCTTCGTCATTTCGTCACGACCTCATTTCGGCATGCCAAGGCCGCGTTGCGCGATGACATTGCGCTGGATTTCGGCGGTGCCACCGCCGACCACGTACATGATGGAATGGCGCAGGAACTGCTCGAGCGCCCCATCGGGGATGGCCCCCGCGGAACCGCGGGACAGCGTGGCGCCGGGGCCCAGGATGTCGAGCGCCGCCTCCCCGAATCGTTCCATCAGCTCGCCGGAGAATACCTTGCTCATGGCCGACCACACCAGCGCCTCGCTGCCGGCGGCCGATTCAGCGGCTCCGGCCAGGCTGACGCTGTGCAACACGAGCTGGCGGGCCGCTTCGATGTCGGCAGCGAGCTCGCCGATGCGGTCGCGCACGCCAGCATCGTGTTGCAGGCCGGCAGCCGCCGCTTCCCGGCGCAGGTGCGTCGCGAGTGAGTCGAATGCGCCGACCACGCGCGCCACCACGGCACCCATGATGTTGCGCTCGGTGGTGAGTGCCCCGGTGATGACGCGCCAGCCACCGTTGACCTCGCCCACCAGCGCCTCCGCTGGTACGCGCACCCCGTCGTAGAACACGCTGGCAAAGGTCTTGCCATGCAGCGCCTTCATCGGCCGCACCTCGAGGCCGGGCGCACCGGTGGGCACGATGAACATGCTGATGCCGGCCTGCTTGGGCGTCGCGTCGGGATCGGTGCGGGCAGCCAGCCAGATGTACTTCGCCATCCATTGCGAAGTCCAGATCTTCTGGCCGGTGATGATCCAGTCGTCGCCATCGCGTACGGCCCGCGTGCGCAGCGATGCCAGGTCGGAGCCCGCTTCGGGCTCGCTGTAGCCCAGGCCGAAAGACACTTCGCCGCGCAGTATGGCGGGGATCCATTTGGCCTTTTGCGCAGGCGTGCCGTGCGCAGCGATCGACATCAACTGGATGGGCGCACCTGCCTGCGGGGCTGACACCCGCTCCATTTCCTCCGCGAAGGCGTACTGCTCGATAGGCGAGCGCTGCTGGCCACCCAGCGACTTGGGCAGGGCGAGGCCGAGCCAGCCCTTCTCGCCCAGCGCGCGGCTGAAGGGCTCATCCCAGGTGCGCTGCTCGAAGGGCAGGCTTTCATAACGCGCCTTGTGCGATCCGACCCAGTGTTCCTGCATCCACGCGCGCACTTCCCCTCGAAACGCATTGCCGGCCGGGCCGAGGTCGTACTCGGGCAACGATGTGCCCAGGTCGAGTAACTGTGCCGCCAGGGCCTGGCGCGCGTGGCGCACGCCGCCCAGGCGGGCGAGGTCCGCGTGCACGCGCCTGAAATGCCGCGGCGCCTCGTGGTCCTCGGCATAGCCGATGGCGCCGAAGGCATGCTGGGTCTCCAGCGCCACCCGGCGCAGGGCCGGTCCGGCGAATGCAACGGCGGCCGACGCGAACACGCGCCAGTTCCCGGCACCCGCGTCATGTTGTGCGGCGGCATTGGCCAGCATCAGGCGCGATGCCTCGAGGCTGATCTTGTTGTTGGCCAGCTTGTGCTGGATGGCCTGGAACTTGCCGATGAGCTGCCCGAACTGGGTGCGGATCCTGGCGTAGTCGACCGCCATCTCGAACGCGCGTTGGGCCGCGCCCAGCGCGCGCGCCGACAGCGCCAGGCGCGCGACCAGCCCGAGGTCTTCGGCAATCGCCCCGGCCAGCGCGAAGCTGCGCGCCTTGCAACCATCGAAGCGCACCAGTGCAAGGGGCGGCACGGCAAGGCCGGGCGTCGGTGTAACGACGGCGTCGCCAGCCTCGACCACCGACAGCGTTGGAGCGTCTTGCGACAGGACGAAAATGCGGTTGGCGCAGCCGGTGTCCTCGACGAACGCAACGCTGCCCGACAGGATGCCAGCCGTTGCGCGCAGAGCGTTTGCTCCCGCGTCGCCGGAAAACGCACCCAGCGTGAACGCTGGCACAAGCGTGCCGGCGGCCAATTCGTCCAGTAACTCCCGCGCCCCGGCCACTTCGCGCAAGGCCAGGTTTGCCAGTGCGCCGGCGATGAATGGCGCCGGGCAGGCGGCACGCCCCAGCTCTTCTGCGACAACCAGGATTTCCTGCACGCCACCGCAATGCGCATCGCCGCCCAGCGTGGTGAAACCCTGTCCGGCAAGCAGGCGCCAGGCGCTGCGCAGGGCATCCGGGCTTTCGGCCCGTGCGACCGCGTGTTCAGGCGGCCAGGCCAGGGCGAGCAGACGACGCACCGCATCGCGCAGCATGCTGCGTTCTTCATGGGTGGTGCGGGCGTTCATCAGGCTGGCATTGCCTCAGGCTGCGCTCGTTCCGCTGTCGCTCCACACGGCCAGCGCATCCAGTGCTTCGATGCGGCTGCCGTCGACCACCAGCGGATTGACTTCCAGCGACTCCAGCTGCGGGCCCAGCGCCAGTGCCGCGTCGCCGATGCGCGCGATGACCTGCGCCAGCGCCGGCAGGTCGGTGGCCGGCGCGCCGCGAAAGCCCTTGAACAGCGGCGCGGCGCGCAGCGACTGCAGCATGTCGATCGCTTCCTCTGCCGTGACCGGCAGCAGGCGCGTGCAGGTGTCCTTGAGTGCCTCGGTCCAGATGCCACCCAGGCCGATGACCAGCGCCGGCCCCCACTGCGGATCGCGCAGCGTGCCCACCAGCAATTCCAGCGGCCGCTCGCGCATGGGCACCACCAGCACGCCATCAATGCGGGCTGCGGGCGCATGCTGCCTGACGTTCGCCATGATCTGCGCGAATGCGGCGCTGACTGCCTGTGCATTCTCGAGGCCGAGCATCACGCCGCCGGCCTCGGTCTTGTGCGCGATGTCAGGCGAGGCGATCTTGAGCGCCACGGGCGCATTCAGGCGTGCGGCGCACGCCACGGCCTCTGCGGCGCTGCGCGCCACTTGCGTGGGAATCACCGGCACGCCGCAGTGCGCCAGCCAGGCGAGGGTGGCGTGCTCCGATTGGGGGCGAGCTCCAGCGGGCAATGCCGTTGGCACCGAAGACGCGCCTGCGACGGCTGACTCGCAGCGCAGGCGCTGCGACCACCACGCCACATTGGCGAAGGCGCGCAGCGCCTGTTCGAAACCGCCAACGACAAAGGGAATGGATTCCCGCTCGATCACGTCCCGGCCGTAGGCGGTAACCGGCCTGAAGCAATGCGAGACGATGCCACCGGGAACGCGGCTCTCCTTGAGTCCCTGGAGAATCGCCGCCCGGGCGGGTGGATTGCGATCGTTGGCCGCATCGATGGGCAGCGTATTCACTGCGGCGACCAGCCCCACGCCCGGATCGCGCGACACGATGTCGAGGATCCGGGTGTACATGCCGGGGTTCTGCACCGCTGCCCCGGTGAGGTCGAAGGGGTTGTGTATGGCGCCGTATTCCGCCATCACAGTGCGCAGGGCGGCGCATGTTTCGTCACTGAAGACGGGCAGGGTGAGTCCCAGGTCTTCCGCGAGATCGGCCATCAGCCCGCAGGCGCCGCCCGATATCGACACCAGCGCGACGCCGGCGCGCTCCAGGGGGCCGGTGCTGGCCGCCACTTGCGCAGTGGAGATGGCATGTTCCACGGTGGGCACCCGGATCAGCCCGTGGCGATGGCACATGGCATCGAACAGGCGGTCATCACCAACCAGCGCTCCGGTGTGGGACTGGGCGACCGCGCTGGAGAGCGCATTGCGGCCCAGCTTGACCAGCACCACCGGTTTGCCATGCTCGCGGGCGCGCCGGGCCGCGGCGACAAAGGCCTGCGGGTCGCGGATGGTCTCGAGGAACATCACGATGCACTTCGCCTCGGGCAGGTCGATGAGGTATTCCATCACCGCGGCGCAGTCGAGCATGGCTTCATTGCCCAGTGCAATGGCGAAACAGTAGCCGGCGCCCTGCTGCTGGGCGAAGTTCATGATCTCGATGGTGGTCGAGCCGCTCTGCGACACGATGGCCAGGCCGCCTGCGACGAGGGGCAACATGGGCACCATGGCAGTGATGCCGGTGCGCCGCGCCAGGTTGATATAGCCCAGGCAATTCGGCCCGACCAGGGTGATGCCATGCGCGCGTGCGAATTCGGCCAGTTCATCCTGGTCGCGCCGGCCTGCATCGCCCACCTCGGCGTAGCCGCTGGTCAGGATGAGCGCAAAGGGAATGCCGGCTGCCGCGGCATCCTCGAGGGCATCCAGGGTTGCCGCGCGCGGGACGGCGATGTAGGCCACATCCACGCGGTCACCGATGGCGGCGCAACTGGGGCTGGTTGCATGGCCGAATACGGAGGCGCTGCGGGGATTGACCAGGTGCAGGCGGGAATCGAATCCGAACAGGCGGTGGTTCTCCACCATCAAGCGCGTCCACATCGACTTCTCGGATGCGCCGACGAGGGCGATGGCGCGCGCATCGAACAGCCGGGACAGTGGGAGGCGTGCGTCGCTCATGCGCCGCGACAGGTCGCACCGCGACCATGATCAGGGCAAGGTGACATGATAATAATTACCACATTCATACAGTAATATCCCATATTGGTTATCCAAGTCGATAACAATGGACAAGCAGGAAACCGGCCGCGGGCTAGAGGATGCGGTTGTACCAGGACATCGACAGCAGCCCTGACAGCATGGCGAGCAGGGCGCCGATGGCGATGAACAGCGATGTTACTTCGGTCATGTGCGATTTCTCCATGGCCATCTTGGCGCCGATGTACTTGTAGATCTTGCCCAGGTCGGTGGCGCTAGTGGCGCGGAAGTATTCGCCGTTGGTGGTGGTGGCAATCTTCTTCAACTGGTCTTCGTCGAGGCGCACGCGCAATGAAAATCCCTCCGTGGTCAGCGTGGTGCCCTCGGGGGTGCCGATGCCCACCGTAAAGACGCGCACGCCGTGTTCGGCGGCAATCTCCGCGGCCTTGATCGGGTCCGGGCCGGTGTTGCTCTGGCCGTCGGTGACGAGGACGATGGCCGAAGCCGTGTTGGACCCGCTCGCTACCACCGGTTTGTTCGCCTCGGGCGGTTTTGGCGGGCCGACCGTGGTTGGCGGCGGCTGCCCCTCGCCGGTCAGCTTGGCCACGTCGATACCCTGCCCGGGGAGCAGCGTCGCCAGCGAGATGATGATGCCACTGCCGAGTGCGGTGCCGCGCTGCGGCTGCAGGCGGTCGATGGCCTTGGCCACATCCTCACGGTTGGTGGTGGGCGCCTGCACTACAGCGGCGGCGGCGGCAACGCCCACTACGCCCACCCGCATCTGGCGCGGCTGGTCTTCCATGAACGCCTTGGCAGCTGACTGTGCCGCATCCATGCGCGTGGGCTTCACGTCGGTGGCGCGCATGCTGCCCGAATTGTCGCTGGCCAGCATGATGGTTT
>CAXNGL010000063.1:0-12309 GCA_964201515.1 Burkholderiales bacterium | reverse complement strand
AGCCCCTCACTGGATGCGGCGCTGGCCGACACGACATTGCAGATCGCTTTCACCGCGCGAAGCCGCGCGCTGTCGCATGCGGCGTTGACGGTTCGGGGGGCAGCCGTCGTCGCGGCGCAGATGGCGGGGACTGGGTCCTCGGCACAGATCGCGCTGGTGTTCGGCAACGAGACCTATGGCCTGTCCAATGAAGAAGTCATGCGCTGCAACCGCACTGCGTTTATCCCGACCGACCCTGAGGCCAGTTCGCTCAATCTCGCCGCGGCTGTGCAAGTGGCGGCGTACGAGTTGTGGATGGCCCTGCTGGAGGCCGTTCCAAGGGCGCCCCGGGATGCGCAAGGCGCGGTTTTGTCGAGTGTGGAAGCTGGGGCGGGCGCTTTGGCGCCGCATGCCGACGTCGAGCGCTTTTTCGAACACCTGGAGCAAAGCCTTTACCGCAGCGGCTTCCTGCAGCCCGGCAATCCGCGCCGTCTCATGGAGCGCATGCGCCGGCTGTATGCGCGGTCGGGGCTTGAGCGCGAAGAGATCAATATCCTGCGCGGCATGCTCTCGGCCTGGGACGGTACCGGCGGGCGCCATGGAACTTGAGCACCATGCAGCCTGGCATGCCAATAGTTGATTAAAATACTCGGAAATACGATAATGAACGCCGTTCCAGATAGATACGTTTGAGACTTGGACGGCCCGCGCACAAGAATGCACAGTTCAACCACGCATCCGGGATAGCCATGTTCAGTCGCTTCAAGGAAGATATCTCCAGCGTTTTCGATCGCGATCCGGCGGCCAGGACGATGTGGGAAGTGATGACTTGTTACCCCGGTTTTCACGCCTTGGTGTTGCACCGCGTGTCGCACGGCCTGTGGGGCATGGGCCTCAAGTGGCTGGCGCGTTTCCTGTCCCACCTGGGGCGCTGGTTCACCGGCATCGAAATCCATCCCGGGGCAACCATTGGACGGCGGTTCTTCATCGACCACGGCATGGGTGTCGTCATCGGCGAGACGGCGCACATCGGTGACGATTGCACGCTGTATCACGGCGTCACACTGGGCGGCACCACGTGGAACAAGGGCAAGCGTCACCCGACCTTGATGAACGGCGTGGTGATCGGGGCCGGCGCCAAGGTGCTGGGCCCCATCGAGATCGGGGAGCAGGCGCGCATCGGCTCCAATGCGGTCGTGGTCAGGGACGTTCCCGCCGGTGCCACGGCAGTTGGCATCCCGGCGAGAATTATCCTCAGCGAGCAGGACCAGACCCGGGAAGAGACGGCTGCGAAACTCGGATTCTCAGCCTATGCCGTCACCAAGGACGACGACCCGATGGCCAATGCGATTCAAGGGTTGCTCGACCACAGCGTCGATATTGACAATCGTATCAAGTTGATTATTAAAGAATTAGAAGCCTTGAGGGCGGACCAGGACAGTGCCTTGTCGGCCGATCGCTGGGCCGGCCGGAAGGTGGTCGGGAAATGATTTCGGAGCAGAGGGCAGTCCGCTCAGCGACTGATTAAAGTTGACTGTAATACTCGGAATTGGCTATACTTGATGAAATTGATCGGGTAATACCTCAAGCCAGAATTTCCGAGGTGATTATTCCCCAGTCAAACAACATTCAGGAGTCATACGATGAGGCTGACCACCAAAGGCAGGTTCGCTGTCACGGCAATGCTGGACATCGCGCTACATCACGGCAAGGGGCCGGTCACCCTCGCCGGGATCAGCCAGCGCCAGCGCATCTCGCTATCCTATCTGGAGCAATTGTTCGGGCGACTGCGTCGTCACGCGCTGGTCGATAGCGTGCGCGGGCCGGGCGGCGGTTACACCATTGCGCGTGAGCTCGACAAGCTGTCGGTCGCCAACATCATCAAGGCGGTCGATGAGCCGATTGACGCGACACAGTGCGGTGGCAAGGAGAACTGCCGCGACGAAGGGCGTTGCATGACGCACGAACTGTGGTCGACGCTCAACGACAAGATGTACGAGTACCTGGAATCGGTGAAGCTGTCCGACCTCGTTCTTCGCCAGCGCGCTGCAGATGCCAAGGCGGCCTCCGAGAAGACCATCAAGGTGATCCAGGACAAGCGCATGACTGGCGGTGCCGCGATGGCAACAACGGAGGCGCCGGAGGCGATCGTGGCCGGCAGCGGCACACGGTGAGCAACATGAAATTCCCCCTGTACTTCGATTATTCGGCCACGACGCCGGTGGATCCGCGCGTGGCGCAGGAGATGATCCCGTACCTGACCGAGCACTTCGGCAATGCTTCGTCGCGCTCGCACGCCTATGGCTGGGAGTCGGAAAAGGGCGTCGAGGAAGCGCGCGGGCATGTGGCGGCGCTGATCAATGCCGATCCGCGCGAAATCGTGTGGACATCAGGCGCCACCGAGGGCAACAACCTCGCCATCAAGGGTGCCGCCCAGTTCTACAAGACCAAGGGCCGCCACATCATCACGCAGAAGACCGAGCACAAGGCGGTGCTGGACTCCTGTCGCGAGCTCGAGCGACAGGGCTTCGAGGTCACTTACCTCGATCCGGAGCCCAATGGCATTGTCGATCTCGAAAAGCTGAAGGCGGCGATTCGTCCTGACACCATCCTCATGAGCATCATGATGGTGAACAACGAGATCGGCGTCATCCAGCCGATCGCCGAGATCGGCGAGATCTGCCGCGCCAAGGGCATCATTTTCCATTGCGATGCGGTGCAGGCCGCGGGCAAGGTCGAGATCGACATGGAGCGCATGAAAGTCGACTTGCTGACGCTGACCGCGCACAAGATGTACGGACCCAAGGGCATCGGCGCGCTGTACGTGCGCCGCAAGCCGCGCGTGCGCATCGAGGCGCAGATCCATGGCGGCGGGCATGAGCGGGGATTCCGCTCCGGCACGCTGGCGACGCACCAGATCGTCGGCTTTGGCGAGGCGGCGCGCATTGCCAAGCTGGAGATGGCGGCGGACAACAAGCGCATCCGTGCGCTGCGCGACAAGCTGTTGAAGGGCATCAGCGAGCTCGAGGAGGTGTACGTCAATGGCGACCTCGAGCGGCGTATCGCCGGCAACCTCAATGTCAGCTTCAATTTCATCGAGGGCGAATCCCTGATCATGGCGATCAAGGACATGGCCGTGTCGTCTGGCTCCGCCTGCACCTCGGCATCGCTGGAGCCCTCGTACGTGCTGCGCGCGCTGGGCCGCTCCGACGAGCTGGCGCACAGTTCGATCCGCTTCACGCTCGGCAAGTACACCACCGAAGAAGAGGTCGACTACGCCATCGATCTCCTGCGGCGCAAGATCGCCAAGTTGCGCGAATTGTCTCCCTTGTGGGAGATGCACAAGGACGGCGTTGACCTGAGCACCGTGCAGTGGGCTGCACATTGAGGAATTACTGAAATATTGAAACAAGGTTTTATTAGAGGTCGTGTTTTACATGCAGATGGTTTCATATCCGCGTGTAAAACACGACCCGCCCGGACGGATTCATCGCCCGGGCAGACTTTGCCTTTACTCGCGCGCTACGCTTGCGTGCCGCCCATTTCCGTACGGATAGAAATCATCCGTACAGAAATGGGCGGTCTGAAAGAGAGCTGAGCAGCGCGGTCTGAAGTAATCCGATTGAGAGTATCAAGCAGCAAGGAGAGTCACCATGGCATACAGCGACAAGGTCATCGATCACTACGAGAATCCGCGCAACGTCGGCTCCTTCGACAAGGGTGACGATGCTGTCGGCACCGGCATGGTCGGTGCGCCGGCCTGCGGCGACGTGATGAAGCTGCAGATCCGCGTCAACGACCAGGGCATCATCGAGGATGCGCGCTTCAAGACCTATGGCTGCGGCTCGGCCATTGCGTCGTCGTCGCTGGTCACCGAGTGGGTCAAGGGCAAGACGCTGGATGAGGCGTCCACTATCAAGAACACGCAGATCGCCGAGGAATTGGCGCTGCCGCCGGTGAAGATCCACTGCTCCATCCTGGCCGAGGACGCCATCAAGGCGGCGATCGACGATTTTCGCAAGAAGCATGCGCCGCAGGGTGATGGGGCAGCAGCAGCCATCCCGGCCGGCGCAAAGGCTGCAGCATGAGCGAGAGCCGGGTCGTGATCACGCTGACGGAAAGTGCCGCCAACCACGTACAGAGCCACCTGGCCAAGCGCGGCAAGGGCGTGGGCCTGCGACTGGGCGTGCGCACTTCGGGTTGCTCGGGGCTCGCCTACAAGCTGGAATATGCCGACGCCGTCAATCCAGATGATCTGACCTTCGACAGCCATGGCGTGAAGGTGGTGGTCGATCCGAAAAGCCTGCCGTATCTCGATGGCACCGAACTCGATTTCACCAAGGAAGGCCTCAACGAGGGCTTCAAGTTCCGCAATCCGAATGTGAAGGATGAATGCGGCTGCGGCGAGTCGTTCAACGTCTGATTGCAAGCCACCCTGAAAGACGGGCGGCTTGAATCGCCGCGCTGCAGGACATGACGCTACGCGCATGTCAGCGCGCGGCCTGAGTCACAGGGGCCGATGGCCCTTTTTTATTCTCTGAATCGATGGTTACAAGTCAGGATCACTTCGAACTGTTCGGCCTGCCGCGACGTTTTGCGGTGGACCTGCCTGCGCTGGAGGCGCGCTACCGCGACTTGCAGCGTGAAGTGCATCCGGACCGTTTCTCGACTGCATCCGCGAGCGAGCAGCGACAGTCCATGGAAATGGCCACGCGCGTCAATGAGGCCTATCGCACGCTGAAGGCGCCGCTGGCCAGGGCGCGCTATCTGGTGGAACTTTCCGGGGTCGATGTGGCGGCGGAAACCAATACAACGATGCCGCCGGAGTTCCTCATGCAGCAGATGGCGTGGCGCGAGGCGCTCGAGGAGGCGTCCGATGCCAGGGACCCGGTGCGCCTGGAGTCACTTGATGCCCGGGTGCGGGCGGCCAGGGATGCAGCCTTTGCCGAGGTGGCGGCCGCGCTTGACGGTGGCGAGGGCGCAACGGCCGCCGCATTGGTGAGAAAATTGATGTTCCTCGAGAAGCTGCGCGAGGAAATTGGCGCAGCGCTGGAAAGAATGGAAGCATAGTCCGATGGCACTGCTGCAGATATCTGAACCCGGCGAGTCGCCGGCACCGCACCAGCGGCGCCTCGCGATCGGCATCGACCTGGGGACTACCAACTCGTTGGTTGCCACCGTGCGCAACAGCATCGCCGTGGTGCTCAACGATGCGGATGGCCACGCCTTGCTGCCTTCCATCGTGCGCTATCTCGCGGACGGCGGCGTGCAGGTCGGATTTTCCGCCGAGGCGCAGCAGGCGCGCGACCCCAAGAACACCATCGTGTCGGCCAAGCGCTTCATGGGGCGCGGGCTCAAGGACGTGCCGTACCCGGAGAATTCGCCTTACGATTTTCTCGATGCGCCGGGAATGGTGCAGATTCGCACAGTGGCCGGCGTGAAGAGCCCGGTCGAAGTCTCGGCCGAAATATTGAAGGTCTTGCGCCTGCGCGCGGAAGCGTCGCTGGGGATTGCATCCGGCGCCGCTTCCAGAAACAACGATGCCGGAGAGTTGTATGGCGCGGTGATCACGGTGCCGGCGTACTTCGACGATGCGCAGCGCCAGGCCACCAAGGATGCAGCGAAGCTTGCCGGCCTGAATGTCATGCGCCTGCTCAACGAACCGACCGCCGCAGCCATCGCCTACGGGCTGGACAATGCCGCCGAGGGCATCTACGCCGTGTTCGACCTCGGCGGCGGCACGTTCGACGTGTCGATCCTGAAGCTCTCGCGCGGCGTATTCGAGGTCATGGCCACGGGCGGCGACTCGGCGCTGGGTGGGGACGACTTCGACCACCGCCTGTTCTGCTGGGTGCTGGAGCGCGCCAAGCTCGCGCCGCTATCCGACGAGGACACGCGGCTGATGCTGTCGCGCGCGCGGCAAGTCAAGGAGGACCTCACCAACCATGTCGAGGCGCGCTACAACGCCCGCTTGTCGACCCGGGAAGTCGTCGATGTGGTGGTCAACCAGCAGGACTTCTGGGACATGAGCCAGACGCTGGTGGCAAAAACCCTTGCGCCCACGCGCCGGGCCCTGCGCGATGCCGGCCTCGCGGTGGGCGATGTCAAAGGCGTGGTCATGGTGGGCGGCGCCACGCGCATGCCGCATGTGCAGCGCGCCGTGGGCGAGCTGTTCGGGCAGGTGCCCCTCAACAACCTCGACCCGGACAAGGTGGTGGCGCTGGGCGCCGCCATGCAGGCCAATGCGCTGGCCGGCAATCGCAGCAGCGAGGAGGACTGGTTGCTGCTCGACGTGGTGCCCTTGTCGTTGGGGATCGAGACCATGGGCGGGTTGGTAGAGAAGGTGATTCCGCGAAATTCCACGTTGCCGGTTTCGCGTGGGCAGGAGTTCACCACCTTCAAGGACGGGCAGACGGCGATGGTCATCCACGTCGTGCAAGGCGAACGCGAACTGGTCAGCGATTGCCGTTCATTGGCGCGCTTCGAGCTGCGCGGCATCCCGCCCATGGCGGCGGGTGCCGCGCGCATCCGCGTCACCTACCAGGTCGATGCAGACGGGCTGATGTCGGTGTCGGCAAAGGAGGCCACGACCGGCGTCGAAGCCTCGGTGGCGGTCAAGCCGTCCTATGGACTGTCGGACGGGGACATCACGCGCATGCTGCGCGACTCCTTCGAGCACGCGCGCGACGACGTGCATTTGCGCGCCCTGCGCGAGCAGCAGGTGGAGGGCAGTCGCATGGTCGAGTCGGTGCGCGCGGCGCTGGCCGAGGACGGCGACCTGTTGTCGAAGGAGGAGCGCGCGGCGATCGATGCGGCCATTGTCGCGCTGGAAATATCGATGACGGGCACCGATCACCGCGCCATCAAGGCGGCGATCGAGCGCGCCAATCGCGAGACCGACCCGTTTGCCGCGCGGCGCATGGACCAGTCGGTGAAGCGCGCGCTGGCCGGGCGCAACATCGCCAGCATCTGATCCGTAGCATAGATAAATGTCAGCAATAAGGTCATGGATTATTATGGGTAGTGACGTGTATTCATTAATTGTCAGGAATGAGTACTCCGATATTCAGGCCGGCGAGTGGATCGGCGGAGGCCGCGCATGCCGCGCCTGACCGTTCTCCCGCATGCTGAACTTTGTCCTCACGGCAAGGTCATCGAGGCGCAGCCGGGCGTATCGCTGTGCGATGCGCTGCTCGCCAATGACATCCACATCGAACATGCCTGCGAGAAGTCCTGTGCCTGCACCACCTGCCATGTCATCGTGCGCCAGGGCTTCGACACGCTCGATCCGTCCGAAGAAAAGGAAGACGACATGCTGGACAAGGCCTGGGGCCTTGAGCCGCTCTCGCGGCTGTCCTGCCAGGTGCGGCTGAAGGCCGATGACCTGATCGTCGAGATCCCCAAGTACACCATAAACCTCACCAAGGAAGGCAAGCGCTGAACATGAAATGGACCGACACGCTGGACATTGCCATTGCCTTGACCGAGACGCACGCGGACGTCGACCCGCTGACCGTGCGCTTCACCGACCTCATGAAGTGGGTGATGGCGCTCGAAGGCTTCGACGACACGCCCGAGCGTTGCGGGGAGAAGATCCTCGAGGCGATCCAGATGGCGTGGATCGACGAGGCGAAGTAGCCGCGGGCGTTGCGGTCTGGCTGTCTGCTCGGTTGAGCAAGGCTTTCTGCTGAGCTTTGGCGTCGTCCACGGCTTGCGCGGCGACCAGGGCCCTGTCGCGGTTCTGCGACCATGGCGTGAAGCGGTCCAAAGCAAGGCCGGAAAGACCGAGTTTCGTGGTCCGCTTCTGCCACGTGCCTTCGAGGTCCGATAGGTCCGTGCTCGAGTCGTTGGCTTGGCGTCCATGCCAAGGCGACGGCGCAGCGCGTGGGTCTCGGCGCGGTCCACCAGATCGAACGGCAACGCGAATTTATCCGACATCTCGTCGCGCCATTGCAGACGTAAGGAAGCGGGTGTGAGGATGACCTCGTCATCAACTGGAACGACGACCGCGCTGGTACTGGCCTTCCCGTTGGCGCAACTCGCAACCAAAACGCAGGTAATCGTTCTCACCCATCATAGCCACCTGGTGGATGTCGCCCTTCGCGCCACCGATGGACGCATTCACCTGATAGAACTTTAAAGAGATCCTCCTGCGCTAAGTCGAGCGCACTGATATGACTCAGCGATATTTGCCGCTCCTGAGCAACGCCTTGATTTCGTCGTGGTTGCCCAAGAATGAGACGAAAAGGTCGGTGGGCCGGTCCTGGAAGATAAAACGCAATGCGAGGCCGGCGCGGCACTCAAACAGCTTGTTGCCCAATTTGCGAATGCCAAGGCCGCTGCGGGCGTGGGGTCGACCGAAGCTTTCAGTCAGCTCGCACAGAGCCAGCAAGCACTCTGCCCTTTCGCTCTTGGGCAGCTCCCGCAACCGACCCAGCACGCCCGAGTCGATGGAGAGCGGTTTAGCCAATCATTTTCCTGAGCTGTTCGGTCGTGACGGTGACCAGTGTTCCAGAGCGCTTGAGTGTCCGGTAACGTCTGTCGGTGGCGTTTTCCAGGGTGGCTACTTGTTCGGGGGTCGCTTCATATTCGCGCTGCGCGTAGTCCGTAGATTCCACCCCCACTTTGCGCAGGGCGATGATGTCCGCCCCACAGACAATACCGATGTCTTCGCCGCGGGAGGCGGCAGCCAACCACCGGCCGAGGTTTTTCTTGGCATCTGTGATCGTGAGAGTCTTCATGGGGTCTTTATAAAGCCTGCAAGCGGCCCCGTCAAGCGCCGCGCGTTTGTTGAAAGGAATCCTGTACCGGGCTGTACTGTTCGCATCGAAGTCGAATTTCCCGAGACTACCAAGCCGAAGTTTCTTGTTCTGGCAATCTGGCGGGTCTAAATCTCATCGCTGGGATCACGAATCTCCAACTTGAACTGCCAGCCCTCAAAGGTCATCAACATGCGGCCGAAATCTTCCCGGGAGATTTCCCGGCCATCGACAACGATGAGTGGCACGCGACCATCTTCGGAATCATCCAATTCGATTCGTCCTCGCACCGTCTCATCGGCGATGTGAAGCCCATTTCCATCATCCTCAAGGTGCTTGATGGAAAGCGTTCGGCGTATTCTCTGGATCATCCGGCCCAGCAGCGCGAACAAATCGTCTTCCGGATCGCCGTGAATTTGGAACTTCTAGCCGGCCGGGTTTCCTTCTTGAAGCTCAAAGGCATCCAGAGCGACACCACCTCCAAACAGCCAAGTGCGGAAATGGAATTGGTGTATTTCACCGGCGCAGTCGGTGATTCCAATGGGTTCCAGTCGGATGTTCTCAAAATCATCCAGCCCGCTCAACTTGGCCACCTCTGCGTTGACGCATCGAGTGCAAAGCGTTCGATATCCATGCTCCATGGAACTGTAGCTCACAATATCGTAGCTGGGCGTGACCTCGCCACACTCCTCGCAATGGAGCTGTTGCATGTCGATTGCCCGGCCTGGCGCGAAACTCGGCTCATCGAGCCTTTTCAGGCTGCAGGGTGGGGATAAAGGGAATCAGACCTTTCTCAAAGGCCAGTTGCTGAAATTCAAGGGGAGCTTGGCGAATGTCGACCATCAAACCATTGACTTGCAGCATCCACAGCATGGGGTTGTCACCGAGTCGACTGTGCAAGGTCCATTCAGGTGAAAAGCTCCCCATCTTGAGAAGGTCCTGGATTGCCCTGGACTTGTTCTGCCCGGTGCTTTCACCGATCCCGAAAAACTCATAAATGACTTTCGCTTTGCAGTGAGGCGTTTGGGAGGGGTCATGCAGAAAATTGACACGCCCGACCGCATGCACGGCAGCGGCCGCCCAGACATTCTCCTTGCCCCTTGACAATGGCGAGGGCCGCTTTCTGGCCAGGGCTCCAACCACCTGCCGGATCATCTGGCGATATTCTTCATTGAGGTGCTTTGCACAGAAAGCATCGGTCAAGGTCGTGACATTCCGAAGACATGCGGCATGGTCAGGTGATCGACGGCGCGCTCACCATTCAATCGCCTTTTGTTCCGGCCGCTCGCCAGCGCCATGCGGAGTATCGAGTGAAGGCGCGACGGGCGGTGAACAAGCAAGGGTTGAGGCAGACCATTCGGTAGCCGCGCCATCCATGATTGCATTCAGGTAACCGTGTCCCCGGATGCCTCAGCAGACTCGAAACGGATCCGAAGATCTTCGTCATGGCGCAGTACCCCATCGTCTTCACCGAGAAGGTGGTGAGTGGCTACCTGCGCTACCCGCTCACGCCTATTCATTGGCTATCGCGCGCCTGCCGCCGCTGGTGCCTGCAGCAATTGCATGATGGGCGCGATGCGCAGCGTTCCAATGTCGGCGCCGACCAGTTCCCAGAAGCGATCGGACTGGTCTTTCTCCAAGGTGGTCGATAGCAGCGATGCCGCCTTGGCGCGCACGCGCTCGGCGCCAACCGGACGCGACCATGAGCCTTCCGGCGCATTGCAGCGGTGATGAACGGTTCGTCCGTCATCGAGCACCACTTCGACATCGACATGCATGTGATCGAGCGTGCCGGCAATGGCGGCATCCTGCTTGAGTTCGATCTTGCCCAACATGGCGCTCATGTCGGCGGCGGCGCAGCGTTGGTTGGTGAAAGTTGCAACGTCCACGCGGGCGTCGAGCAGGGCAGCCGCGACACCGTACTGGAAGGAAAACTTGCCATCCAGCCCCGAGACGGGCGCGGGGCGGTCGACATAGGCCATGACCGGTGTGGTCACGCGCACGCTGCGGACCTTCGCCGGGTCATCGATCTCGGCGCGGCAATCGAGGGCGGCGGTGATGGCGAAGTGCGTCCCGTACTGCGAGGGAAACAGTTTCCAGGCCATGCCGGGGTCGAGCACGCGCGGGGTGTCCACCGGGACGGCCAACCCCGAGGGATCGAAGGCCTCGCCGTAGTACGCGCGCCCATAGCCGCGCGGGCTACCCAGGGCATCGGGGTCTGCGGTGAATCCGCTTTGCGCCAGCAACGCGGCTTCCAGTCCACGCATCGCGGCATCGCCGCAGTGCAGCGCCTTGGTCATGGAGCCGATGTTGGCCATGATCCCGCTGGCGCGCGAGGCGGCAATGCTCATGGCCATGGCCATTTGTTCCACCCCCAACCCGAGCAGCGTCGCGCAGGCTGTGGCCGATGCAATCGGGCCCACCACGCCGGGCGGGTGAAACAACAGCTTCGCCGGTTCGTATTGTTTGGATGCCACGCGCAGTCGCCCCTGCGCCTCTACGCCTTTCGCGAGCGCGCGGAGCAATTCGCGTCCCTGGGGTGGCTTGCCTTCGCCCTCGCGCTGCTCGGCCAGCGCGAGCAGGGCAGAGAGTATGGTCGAGAGCACATGATTGGGCGGGTTCCACATGGGCTCGAAGTCGAGCACATGCATGGATACGCCATTGATGCGCGCAGCTTGCGCAGCAGAGGTCGCGAAGCCCATGCCGACCACCGAGGCCACCGGGCGGCTGCCTTCGTTGCGCGCCAGTTGCGCGAGCAGGCGCGGACCTTCTTCGACAGCGCCTGCCGAGACCACGCCCAGGCCGTCAATCAGGAGATTCATGCAGGCACGCGTCACTGCTTCCTCGTCGCCCGGCCATGCAGCCAGGGCGGAGGCGAAATCGAAGGTCAGGCCTTTTGCGCTCACGGTGCTATCCTTTTCTGGTTCACAGGATTGTAAAAGCAATTGGAAGAGCCGCTTCGCACCGCCCGGTTTTCCGGATGGTGCTGTGCGGCGCTCTCTTTAGAGTGCCTGACAATGCGAGGGGACACATCCCCTCGCGCTCACCGAATACGGGGCGCCTGACGGCAATTCTGTTAGGCGCTCTTAATAGACACCCAGGAGGATCTTGTAATGATTTCAATATTTCGGCGGACCGGCGCTGCAGGGCATTCTTTCAGGCACCGTGATTGCGGTGATGTTCCCGCCCATTCTCATCGGTACCCAAGTGCAGGCGGGCAAGGTGAAGGCGCTGGCGGTGACCAGTGCTCAGCCGACCGAGGCCGTGCCTGGGGTGCGGACGGTGGCAAGTAGCGTTGCGGGGTATGAGGTCGCCTCCTGGTATGGGTTCTGGGGACCGAAGGGCCTGGACCCGGCCCATGTGCAATCGATCTACAGTACGACCGCGAAGATTCTTGCGACAGCCGCGTTCAAGGAACAACTGACCAAGCGCGGGCTGATTGCCGTGGGCTCCACGCCGACTGACTTTGCCGCGTTCAACAAGCGTGAGATGAGCCGTTATGGCAATTTGATCCGGGAACGCAATCTGGCGCAGAAGTAACGCCAAGGACCGCCGCTCCACGGTGCGAAGT
>CAXNGL010000062.1:0-12498 GCA_964201515.1 Burkholderiales bacterium | reverse complement strand
GAAATACAGCAGCTCGCCTTCCGCCCGCGCCGCCTTGACCAGGGCGTCGAGGTCGGCCTGGGCGCTTGCTGCCGTGCTCGCCGCAGTGGTTGGCGCTCCGCCGGCGGCCTGCGCCAGCAGCATGGGGGCGCGTGTCGCCTGGGTGTTGCGGGACGCGCTGCCCGACGTGCTGCCCGATGTGCCGCCCGCTGCGCCGACGGACAGTTCTTCTCCGGCGTGCGCTGTGAAGGCCATGCCCAAGCCAAGCAGCAGCGCCATCGCGTTCCGCTGCAACCCGGCGCTATTCACTGCTGCCCGTCGTTTCAGTCCCCTTGCGCTCATGGTCAATTCCCCTGTCGTGGTTGAACGTCGTAACGTGAAGCCGTCCTGCGCTGTGATCACCGGCCCGGATGCCGCGGGTGATCAGGCGCGCTTGTCGCGCCGGACGCACAGTCGCACCAGCGGTGCAATGTCCTTCGCCTCTTCGAGTGCGTAGACGGCGTTATATATCTTCTCGACTCGCGCGTCATCAAACACCCGCCCGGCGAGGTCCTGGAAGCGGACCTTGAGTTCTGCGCGCGTGAGCTGCCACTGCGGATCGCCCTTGGGCGTGTCCACCTTGTAGCGGTACGCCTTGCCGTCCTTCATGGTCATGACGATGATGGTCGGGATCTGTTGCGGATACACCTTTTCCAGCTCTGGGTCGGCCTTGACGGAAATTTTCGCGGTCAGGGTCAGCACTCGCGGATCGGTGCGCATCTTCTCGGTGAAACAGTCCAGCAGCGTGGTGCCCGGCTTGCCGTGCAACATCGCCACCGCCACCGCATAAAAAATGCTGAACTGCGCATCCACGTCGGTCTGCGGTTTCTGCTTGCGTGCCACCGGTCCGCCGCAGATCCGCGCCGCCTCGCGCACCGTGCGCACTTCGATGGAGCGCACGTTCTTCTCGATGTCCGCTGCCGTGAGGCCGAATTTCTTCATCAGGCCCCAGGCCGCGTCGATGGGGCCGTGGCAGTAGCGGCAGCAGGCGTAGGGCTTATAAGACGTGTTGATGATTTCGTAGCGCTTGCCGAGGTCGGCGGTAATCTGAGCGATGTCGGTGTTGTCGCTCAGCGCATACGCGGAATACCAGCCGTTGAATCCTTCCAGCATGTTCATGGGGGCGTTGAATCCGGCTTTCGCCAGCGCCGCCGCGGTGACGCCGCTGTGGGAAGCCCAGCCGGCGTTCATGCGTTTGGTCCATGCGCCGGACAGGATGCCCTCCAGCAGTCCCGAGGAAAACCCCGCGGCGAGGCCGATCGCCGTGGCGGTCTGCTTGTGGTTCATGTGCATGAGCTTGGCGGTTGCCACGGCGCTGCCGAACACGCCGGCGGTGCCGGTGGAATGAAAGCCGCGGTGATGGAAGTGCTTCACTCCCGACTTGACCGCCATGCCGGTGCGGATCACCGCTTCGTAGCCGAGCACCACCGAGAGCAGGAAGTCGCGGCCGCTGGACCGCTCGCGTTCCGCTACCCCGATGGCGGCCGGAAGCACCGGGACGCCCGGATGCCCGATCATGATGTTGTGGTCGTCATCCAGTTCCAGGCAGTGGCCCATGACGCCGTTGGCGAGCGCCGCGCTCACGGCGGGCACCTTGCCCCCGACATTGAGGATGGTGCTTTCCTTGGGCCCGCCGAGGCTCCGCGCGTACTTCACCGCCACCCGGGCCGCCTTCTCCCGGTCATAGGCCGGCAGGGTGACGCCGATGTAATCGAGCACGCGGTCCTTGGCATCCTCGACGACGGCCCTGGGGAGGTCCTTGAAGCGGGTGTCCACCACGAATCGCGCGAACTGCTCGGCAACGGTTGCCATCTCCAGCCTCCCTCAAAAAATCACGCCACGCGTGCCAATGTCAGGCGGCGCGCCTGGCTTTTGCGTCCAGCGCATCGCGCAGGTAACGCCCGGTGTAGCTGTCCGCATTGTCGGCGATCTGCTCCGGCGTGCCGGTGCCGACAATGCGCCCGCCACCATCACCGCCTTCGGGGCCGAGGTCCACCACCCAGTCGGCGGTCTTGATGACGTCGAGGTTGTGTTCGATTACCACCACGGTATTGCCATGGTCGCGCAGGGCCTGCAGCACGTTGAGCAGCATGTCGATGTCCTTGAAGTGCAGGCCGGTGGTCGGCTCATCGAGGATGTAGAGCGTGCGCCCGGTGTCGCGTTTGGACAGTTCCAGCGACAGCTTGACGCGCTGTGCCTCGCCGCCCGAGAGCGTGGTGGCGGATTGGCCGAGGCGGATGTAGCCGAGGCCCACTTCCAGCAGCGTGTGCAGCTTGCGCTCCACCGCCGGCACGGCCTTGAAGAATTCGTGCGCGTGCTCGACCGTCATGTCGAGCACTTCGTGGATGTTCCTGCCCTTGTAGGCGATTTCCAGTGTTTCGCGGTTGTAGCGCTTGCCGTGGCAGACATCGCAGGGCACGTAGATGTCGGGCAGGAAGTGCATCTCCACCTTGATCACGCCGTCGCCCTGGCAGGCCTCGCAGCGCCCGCCCTTGACGTTGAACGAGAAGCGTCCCGACGCATAGCCGCGTTCGCGCGCCTGCGGCACGCCGGCGAAAAGCTCGCGGATCGGCGTGAACAGGCCGGTGTAGGTGGCGGGGTTGGAGCGCGGCGTGCGGCCGATCGGGCTCTGGTCCACACTGATCACCTTGTCGAAGTATTCGAGGCCGAGCAGCATTTCGTGCGGCGCCGGTTCGGTGGCGCTGCCGTACAGGTGCTGCGCCACGGCGTGGTAGAGCGTGTCGTTGATGAGCGTCGATTTCCCCGAGCCCGACACCCCGGTGATGCAGGTGAACAGGCCCACCGGCAGGTCGAGGTTGGCGCCCTTGAGGTTGTTGCCTCGCGTGCCATGCAGCTGCAGCATGCGGTGCGGATCGGGCGTGCGGCGCTTTTTCGGCAGCGGGATGCGCAGGCGGCCCGAGAGGTACTTGCCGGTGAGCGAGGCATCGCTGGCCATGATGTCGGCCGGCGTGCCCTGCGCCACCACGTGGCCGCCGTGCACGCCGGCACCCGGGCCCATGTCGATGACGTGGTCGGCCGACAGGATGGCATCCTCGTCGTGCTCGACCACGATGACGGTGTTGCCGAGGTCGCGCAGGCGCTTGAGCGTGTCGAGCAGGCGGCTGTTGTCGCGCTGGTGCAGCCCGATGGAGGGTTCATCGAGCACATACATCACGCCGGTGAGTCCGGAGCCGATCTGGCTGGCGAGGCGGATGCGCTGCGCCTCGCCGCCCGAGAGCGTGTCTGCTGCGCGGTCGAGGCTCAGGTAATCGAGACCGACATTGACCAGGAATTGCAGGCGCGCGGCGATCTCGCCCACGATGCGCTCGCCGATGGCGTGTTTGGCGCCGGGGAGCTTCAGGGTGGTGAAAAACTCCACGCCGGCTTTCAGCGGCAATGCGCTCAATTCGAAAATGGCGCGGCCATCCGACATGTCTGACTGTCCGCCGATCAGCACGTTGCGCGCCTCGAGCCTGAGGCGCGTGCCCTCGCAGCCTGGGCAGGCCTTGGTGTTCTGGTATTTCGACAGCTCCTCGCGCACGGCAAGCAGGTCGGTTTCCTTGAAGCGGCGCGCCATGTTGTGGATGACGCCTTCGAACGGGTGCTCCTTGTAGACGGTGCGGCCGCGCTCACTCAGGTAGGCAAAGCGGATTTTTTCCTTGGTGCCGAACAGGATGACGTCCTGCACCGACTCGGGCAGTTTCTCGTAGGGCACTTCGACGTCGAACTTGTAATGCGCGCCGAGGCTGGTGAGCATCTGGAAATAGAACTGGTTGCGCCGGTCCCAGCCCTTGATGGCGCCACCGGCCAGCGACAGGCCAGGGTGGGCCACCACACGGCGCGGGTCGAAGAAGGTCACCGAACCGAGGCCATCGCATTCCGGGCAGGCGCCGACCGGGTTGTTGAAGGAGAACAGGCGCGGTTCCAGTTCGGCGATCGAGTAGCTGCAGATGGGGCAGGCGAACTTGGCCGAGAACAGGTGTTCCTTGTCGCCGTCGAGTTCCACGGCCAGCGCGCGCCCGTCGGCGTGCCGCAGCGCCGTCTCGAAGGACTCGGCCAGGCGCTGCTTGGCGTCGGCGCGCACCTTGAGGCGGTCTACCACGACATCCACGCTGTGTTTGCTGTTCTTGGCCAGTTTGGGCAACGCGTCGATCTCGTGCACGCTGCCATCGATCCGCACGCGCACGAACCCCTGCGCGCGCAGCTCTTCCATGAGGTCGTGCTGTTCGCCCTTGCGGCTGGCCACCACCGGCGCGAGGATCATCAGCCGCGTGTCCTCGGGCAGCGCCATGACGTGATCGACCATCTGCGACACCGACTGCGCCTCGAGCGGCAGCTTGTGTTCGGGGCAGCAGGGCGTGCCGACCCGCGCATACAGGAGGCGCAGGTAGTCGTGGATCTCGGTGATGGTGCCCACGGTGGAGCGCGGGTTGTGGCTGGTGGCTTTTTGCTCGATGGAAATGGCCGGCGACAGGCCCTCGATGAGGTCCACGTCGGGCTTCTCCATCAGCTGCAGGAACTGGCGCGCGTAGGTGGACAGCGATTCGACGTAACGGCGCTGGCCTTCGGCATACAGCGTGTCGAAGGCCAGCGAACTCTTTCCAGAGCCAGACAGGCCGGTGATCACCACCAGTTTCTGCCGCGGCAGGTCGAGGCTGATGTTCTGCAGGTTATGCGTGCGTGCGCCGCGGATTCGGATCAGTTCCATGTGGCTCAATTTGATGTGCCCGGCAGCCGTCGGCCCGGGCGAACCTGCTAATATACGCAACTTCTTGTGCGCTGCGCCATCTGAATGAAGTCCTCCCCGGCTGGCCTCCGCGCCAATCCTGAATCTGGCCCTCCTGCGGACACGCTGGGCGACAGGATGTCGCCCCTCGAAATTCGCGCCACCCTGTCGCTGGCCTCGCTGTTCGCGCTGCGAATGTTCGGTTTGTTCCTCATCCTGCCGGTATTTGCCATCCACGCCGTGAACCTGAGCGGCGGTGACAGCCAGTTCCTGGTCGGACTGGCGCTGGGGGCTTATGGATTGACCCAGGGCGTGTTGCAGGTGCCCTTCGGCATGGCCTCCGATCGCTGGGGGCGCAAGCCCGTGATCGTCTTCGGCCTCGTGCTGTTTGCCATCGGCAGTTTCGTGGCGGCCGCATCGAGCAGCATTGAGATGAGCATCGTGGGCCGTTGCATCCAGGGGGCGGGCGCCATTTCTGCCGCGGTGGTCGCCTTTGCCGCCGATCTCACGCGTGAACAGCACCGCACCAAGGTGATGGCGGTGATCGGCGCATGCATCGGCCTCACCTTCGCCTTGTCGTTGATGCTCGCGCCGGCGTTGTATCGCGGCATCGGCATGCACGGCATGTTCACGCTGATCGGCGTGATAGCGCTGCTGGCCATCGTGGTAGTGGTCAAGGTGGTGCCACAGGAGCACGCCGTTTCGTTGGTGGAGCGGGGCGCGCATGGCGCGGGCCCCTCGCACCATGGCGAGCACGCGATGCATGCGGGACATGCGGGACATGCGGGACATGCGGGACGTGGGGCCGACCGCGCCACCCTCGGCGATGTGCTGCGCAATCGCGAGTTGCTGCGGCTGAATTTCGGTATCTTCGCACTGCACACGGTGCAGATGGCCATGTTCGTGGTGGTGCCGGTGGCGCTGGTCAATTCGGGTCAACTGCCGGTGGAGTCGCACTGGCAGGTGTACCTGCCAGTCGTATTGGTGTCCTTTGCGCTGATGATGCCGCCGATCATCCTGGCCGAGCGCCGCGGCCGGATGAAGTCCCTGTTCATCGCCGCGGTTACGCTGCTGTTGCTGGTGCAGGCCGGATTCGCGTTGTGGCTGGACCAGTTGTCGGCCATCGTCATGCTGCTGACAGGATTCTTTATTGCATTCAACATTCTGGAGGCGAGCCTGCCGTCCCTGGTGACGCGCATTGCGCCGGTTTCGGCGCGCGGGACGGCCATCGGCGTGTATAACACCACTCAAGCCCTTGGTCTTTTTGCCGGCGGGGCGATCGGCGGCCTGATTGCGCAGCAGGGAAAAAGTTCCGAAGTGTTTGTATTCGGAATCGCGTTGATGGCGTTATGGTTAATTGTCGCAGTCGGCATGCGTGTTCCGGGGTTGGTCACCAGCCGGACCTTGAAGCTTGGTCCGGTGCAGGATGCGATCGCGCTGCGTGAGCGCCTCGTGCGCCTGCGTGGTGTGCGCGATGCGGTGGTCATGCCGGAGCAGGGTATTGCGGTGCTGACCGTATTTGCGGGCGCCTGGGATGAACAGGCGGCCTTGAGAACAATTGGAGGAGAAGCGTAATGGCAAGCGTTAACAAAGTAATCCTGGTAGGCAACCTCGGCCGCGATCCCGAAACGCGGTTCAACGCCGAGGGCGGTTCGATCACCAATGTGTCGATCGCCACCACCGACACCTGGAAGGACAAGGCCTCGGGCGAGAAGCAGGAACGCACCGAGTGGCATCGCATCGTGTTCTTCAATCGCCTGGCTGAGATTGCCGGTGAATACCTGAAGAAGGGCTCGCAGGTCTATATCGAAGGATCGCTGCGCACGCGCAAGTGGACCGACAAGGAAGGCCAGGAGAAATACACCACCGAAATCGTCGCCGACAAGATGCAGATGCTCGGCAGCCGTTCCGGCATGGGTGGTGGTGGCGCGGATAGTGAAGGCGGCGGCGGTGGTCGTCCGGCTCGCGAACCGATGGCGGCATCGTCCGGTGCGAAACCGGCCGCAGGCGGAAAGAAGGGCGGCGGCGCCTTCGAGGACATGGACGACGATATTCCGTTCTAGGGATTCGTTGAAAGGGGGCACAGTCACCCTCGACCCCTTGCTTTTGGGGCGTTGAAAACCGCGCGCGCACCGTCTTCGAGTAGAGACCCGTGGGCCGTGACATCTGCTCACGGCGTCCGACGGGAAAATCAGGGGCGGATGTAGGCGTATCCCTGTTTCTGCCGAAGCATCAGCTCGACCACGCCGGCGCGCACGTAGCCGATGCCATTCATCATGTCGGCCCTGGTGAGCTTCTGGTTGGTCATGGTGTTCTCGCAGGCCACTACCTTGACCCCCTGGCTGAGCGCTTCTTCCTGGACCCGGTTTGCGGCTTCGGAGTCCGCCTTGAGCATGCCAATGCCAGGGCCGTAGGCGACGATCTCGATATCCACATTGGCCGCGCCAAGCTCGGCCTGCAAGTTGCGTGCGTTGTTCAGCGTCAGGCCCCACTTTTTCGGGTCGGCGTCGCTGACCTGGAAATTCACCTTGTGTCGCACGGCTTTTGCCGCAGGCGCCTTCTTTTCCTCCGCGCCGGCCTGTGGAGAGGCTGCGTCGACGCGGGTGGGAGCGGCTGCGCCGGCAGCGATGGCAACCCCAAGCAGCGACAGCGCGAGCCATGTCCGAACCTTCGCCTCCGGGCATGGCGGGAGGGTTGCAGCGGACCGCGGGTTGAATAGTTGATTCATGTACTTGCTTCCCTGTCTGAATAAAATTGCTGGTATCGAGATCGAAGGCAGACGATACCCGAGGTGCCATCAGAGTGCCGTGCATCCGCGTGTTGGTGCCCGCGAACCCGAAAAAATGCTTGATGAATTAATTTAGTATAATCTAATATACTAATATATTGTCAGGTCATCCCAGGAGCAAGCTGCTGGCTGTCATGCCGGCGCTTGGGGTGCAGAAGGACGCGGTCGGAGGAGCGAGGCATGTTGGGTTTGCACGAAAAGCGATCGCAGGTGTGGCGGTGCTTGGCTGTTTCTGCAGCCTTGGTCATTTGCGCAGGGCGCGATGACTAGGCCTGTTCAAACCGGTCGCCTGCAGCGCGCGCCAGAAAACTTCCTGTCGCCGGCGCAGATTGCACAGGTGCTGGCCGGGCGGCGTGGCTTCCTGCAAAAGGCCCTTCTTGCGGCAGGTGCGTCGCTCAGTGTCCCGGCCTTTGCGCAAGGGGCGAGCGAGGCAAAGGGTGACCCGGCCATCCTCGAGCTGCCTGCGCACAGCCGCACCCTGGGCTTGCCGGTGGCCGAGCGCGGCTACGGCCTGCCTTCGCAATATGAAAAAAACCTCGCGCGTCGCGAGAGTCCGGGCCTGACGCGCGTCGCGGCGGCATCGGTATCGTTCGCGCCGCTACAGGGGCTGTTCGGCATCATCACCCCGAGTGGACTGCATTTCGAACGGCATCACCAGGGCTGGCACGACATCGACCCGGCGACGCACCGGCTCATGGTGATGGGAATGGTCAAGAATCCCAAGGTCTACACCATGGACGACCTGATGCGGCTGCCCTCGGTGTCGCGCATGTATTTCATCGAATGCGGCGCGAACACCGGCATGGAGTGGGGCAATGTGGCGGTGCCGACCGTGCAGTACACGCACGGCATGCTGTCCTGCAGCGAGTTCACCGGCGTGCCGCTCAAGGTGCTGCTCGACGATTGCGGCATCGATCGCAAGCGCGCCCGATTCGTGCTCGCCGAGGGCGCCGATGGCGCCAGCCTGGCGCGCACGGTGCCCATGGACCGCGCGCTGGACGATGTGCTGGTTGCCTGGGGGATGAATGGCGAAATGCTGCGCCCCGAGAACGGCTACCCGCTGCGCCTGGTGGTGCCCGGCGTGCAGGGCGTGTCCTGGGTGAAGTGGCTGCGGCGCATCGAGGTCGGCGACCAGCCATTCGCCACGCGCGAAGAGGTGCTGCATTACGTGGACCTGATGCCCGACGGCGTTGCCCGCCAATACACCTGGACCCAGGAGTGCAAGTCGGTGATCACCACGCCATCGGGCGGGCAGACCCTGCTCGACCGCGGCCAGTACAACGTCTCGGGCCTGGCCTGGTCGGGGCGCGGCAAGGTGCGCCGCGTCGATGTCTCATTCGATGGCGGGCGCAACTGGCGCACCGCAAGCCTGCAGGGCCCAGTGCTGTCGAAGTGCCTGAGCCGTTTCAACATCGACTGGAACTGGGATGGCGGCCCGGCAATCCTGCAAAGCCGCGCCATCGACGAGACGGGCTACGTGCAACCGCAAAAGCGGCAATTGCGCGAGGTGCGCGGGGCGCGCTCGATCTATCACAACAATGCCATCCAGTCATGGCAGGTGGATGCGACCGGCGAGGTGCGCAATGTCCATCTGGGCTAGGCTCGCCGCTGTGGTCCTGATCCTGCTTGCGGGCCCAGTGGCCGCGCAGGAGCGCTACAACGGCATCGGTCGCACCGCGACACCGGCGGAAATCGCCGCCTGGGACATCGATGTCCGCGCCGACTTCACCGGGCTGCCCAAGGGGGCGGGGACGGTTGCGCGCGGCCAGGAAATCTGGGACGCCAAGTGCGCCTCCTGCCACGGGACGTTCGGCGAGAGCAATGAAGTGTTCCCGCCGATTGTCGGCGGCACCACCGCTGACGATGCCAAGCGCGGGAAGGTGCGTTCGCTCATTGAATCGAACGACCAGCGCACCACCCTGATGAAGCTGGCGCAGCTCTCGACGTTGTGGGATTACCTCCGCCGCGCCATGCCCTGGAACGAACCCAAGTCGCTGACGGTGGATGATGTGTATGCGGTGACTGCCTACATCCTGAACATGGGCGATCTCGTGCCCGCGGACTTCACGCTGAACGAGCGCAACCTCCGCGAGGTGCAGGGGCGGCTGCCCAACCGCAACGGGCTGCGGCCGTATCCGGGGCTCTCCGACGTCCGCGGCAAGCCGGACGTGCGCAACACCCCGTGCATGAAGGACTGCGTAAAGGGCGACCTCAAAATCGTCTCCAGCTATCCGGAAAGCGCCAAGGACACGCATGGCAACCTGGCGGACCAGCACCGCCTCGTCGGGCCGGTGCGCGGCGTGGTCACCGTCGCCGCGGCGGCCAAGCCCAGTGACACGGTGGCGTCGCTCGGCGCGGCCCTGGTGCGCAAGCACGGCTGCCAGCTCTGCCATGGCATCACCAGTCGCGTCGTCGGGCCCTCGTTCCGGGAAATGGCGCAGCGCTACGCGGGCGATGTCGGCGCCGGCGCCCGGCTGGTGACCAAGGTGAAAACCGGCGGTGCCGGCAACTGGGGCAATGTGGCGATGCCCCCTCAATCATCAATCGCCGATGGAGATATACAAAGCATGATGCTATGGTTGTTGAATGGGGCCCGCTAGGATTGGATCGGCGGAAATTATGACTGCATTCAGGAGGGCAATATGAGCAGCAATGAACAGCGGCGCAAGGTCATCAAGGCGGGGGGCGGCATCGGCCTCCTGGGTGTGCTGGCGGCGGCGGGATTTTTCCCGGCCGGCGAAGCCTATGCACAGCAGCAGTGGAACAGTGGTGCGTTCGCCGCCCGGAACTTCGCCGACGCGGTGAAGGCGCTGGGCGGTGCAGGGCCGACCGAGAACAAGTTGATCCAGATCACCGCGCCCGACATTGCCGAGAACGGGCTGGTCGTCCCGATCAGCGTCACCAGCAATATTCCCAAGACCGAGGCCATCGCCATCATGGTGGAGAAGAACCCGAACCTGTTGTCGGCCGTGTTCGAGATTCCCAACGGGACCGATCCCTTCGTTAGCACGCGGGTGAAGCTCGCCGAGAGCACCGATATCTACGCGCTGGTGAAGGCCGATGGCAAGTACCATTTCCTGAAAAAGGAAATCAAGGTCACGCTGGGCGGATGCGGGGGCTGAACCGCTGGATGATTGCAGCACAGCGACAATGAAATCAGCGGAACACATCACAACATACTGAAGGAGGTTTGCCATGGCAGATCCAATGCGCATACGGGCAGCGGCGAAGGACGGCAAGGTGGACGTGCGGGTATTGATGAGCCACGAAATGGAAACCGGGCAGCGCAAGGACGCCAAGGGCGTGCTGGTGCCGGCCTGGTACATCCAGAACGTCGTGGCCACGCACAATGGCCGCGCCGTGCTGTCGGCCCAGTGGGGGCCGTCGGTGTCCAAGAATCCGTTCCTGAACTTCCGCTTTTCGGGCGGAAAACCCGGTGACAAGGTCAGCATCACCTGGACCGACAACAAGGGCGAAAAGCGCACCGACGAAGCGGCCATCACGGCGGGGTGACGCCGGTGCCGGATGCATGGTGCGATAGGATGACGAATGCCGGCCCTGTGGCCGTTACGGTTGGAGAGGAGTGGGAATGATCGGATCAAGAGCTTCTGCGGTGCTGCTGGCCATCGCGTGCCTGGCGCCGCCGGCGACATGGGCGCAAAGCGACACCATCAAGGGCATCGAGCGCTATCGCGAATTGCTCGCCGACGGCAATCCTGCCGAGCTTTGGGAAGCGCGCGGGGAAGGGCTGTGGAAGGAGAGGCGCGGCCCGAAGAAGGTGTCGCTGGAGACTTGCGACCTCGGCAAGGGGCCCGGCGTGGTGAAGGGCGCCTACACGGAACTGCCGCGCTATTTCAAGGACACGGGCCGGGTCATGGACCTGGAGTCGCGCCTGCTGCATTGCATGACCGGCATCCAGGGCCTGGATGATGTTGCCATCAAGCGCAACGCCTTTGGTGCGGGCACCAATCGTTCCGACATGGAAGCGCTGGTCGCCTACGTCACGTCGGAATCCAAGGGCATCAGGATGAAGGTGGCGACGGCGCATCCGAAGGAAAAGGAAGCCTACGCCATGGGCGAAAAGATCTTTTTCTATCGCGGCGGCTCGCATGACTTTGCCTGCGCCACCTGCCATGGTGAAAGCGACAAGCGCATCCGGCTGCAGGACCTGCCTAACCTCCTGAACAAGAAGGACGCGCAGCGCGCGTACACCACCTGGCCGGCATACCGCGTATCCCAGGGTGAGTTGCGAACATTCCAGTGGAGGCTCTACGACTGTTTCCGGCAGCAGCGCTTTCCGGCGATGGAGTACGGCTCCGATGCGTCGATCGCCCTGACGACCTTCCTGGCCAGGAACGCCAACGGCGCGGCGTTCAACGCGCCCGCGCTCAAGCGATAAGGAAGCCGACATGAATGGCAAGAGATCATTGGCAGTGGCAGTTTCCCTGGTGGCGGCACTGTTGCTGGTGCCAGCCGCGGCGGTGGCAGCCGAACGCGCCCAGGTGCAGGTGGGCGAGGCTGAAGCGATGCGCGAAATGTTCCGCGGCTTCAATCCTCAGGGCCAGGCCGGGCTGTCGCGCCTGCGCCGGGACGATGTGCAGCAATTCTGCTCCTCTCCCGGCTGGTCGAAGCAGAAGGCGCGCGTGAAGCAGCTGGAGAAGGAACAGCTTGGCCTCGTCAAATACCCTGCCGACGGCAAGTTGCTCGGCAGCTGGCAGGCCGGCGAGCGCGTGGCGCAAAGCGGTGTGGGCATGCAATTCAGCGATGCGCCAGGATCGGTGGCGGGCGCCAACTGCTATGCCTGCCACCAGATGTCGGGGACGGAGCTCTCGTTCGGCACCATCGGGCCGAGCCTGCGCAACTTCGGCAAGACGCGCGGCAATACCGAGGCGATGCAGCGCTATGCCTACGGCAAGATCTACAACGCGCAGGCGTATTCGGCGTGCTCCAACATGCCGCGCTTCGG
>CAXNGL010000061.1:0-12573 GCA_964201515.1 Burkholderiales bacterium | reverse complement strand
CCGCAGCCCGCCGACCACGTGGTCGAGATCGGGCCCGGGCAGGGCGCGATCACGGCGTTGTTCCTCGAGCGCATTCCCCACCTGAGCGCGGTTGAGATCGATCGCGACCTGGTTGCCGCGCTCGGCCGCAGGTTCGATCCGGCGCAACTCACGCTGTGCCAGGGCGATGCACTCGAATTCGACTTTGCCAGCCTCAGCACGCAACTGGGGGGGGCCATCCGGGTGGTCGGCAACCTGCCCTACAATATTTCCACGCCGCTGTTGTTCCATCTCGCCGATTTCGCCGCGCACTGCGTAGATCTGCACTTCATGCTGCAGCAGGAAGTGGTGGCGCGCATGGTGGCGGCGCCCTCCAGCGCGGAATACGGCCGCCTGTCGGTGATGCTGCAGGTGCGCTACGCCATGCAGCACCTGTTTGCGGTGCCCCCGGAATCCTTTCGGCCGGTGCCCAAGGTGCAGTCGGCGGTGGTGCGGCTGCGGCCGCTGACCGAATCCGAGCGCGTGGCGATGGGTGCGCCGAAGGATGCAGCGATGTTTGCGCGCGTGGTCAATGCCGCATTCTCCATGCGCCGCAAGACGCTGCGCAATGCGCTGGCGTCGATGATCGATGCACCTTCGATGGAACGCCTGGGTATTGATCCGGGATTGCGGCCTGAGAACCTGGCGGTAAGGGACTATGCGGTGATTGCGGATGCGGTGGCGGGGGTTGATCGTTGAGCCGATGCGCTGGAGCAAAGGCAGGTTTGGCCTGGCGGCGAGTGACTTGATGCTCAGAGTTTCGCCTGACGGCGAGTTACTTTTCTTGCTTCGCCAAGAAAAGTAACCAAAAGAAGGCGACCCCGGAGGTGACGGTGTCGGCGCTCCGCGCCGAAACTGCCCTGCGATGCTCGTCATCGCTGGCGGCTGAGAGCAGCGCAGGGAAGTCGCCGCAGGCGACCGATGCTTCGGGGTGTGCTTTTCTCTGGTTACTCTCTTTTGCACAAGCAAAAGAGAGTAACTCGCCGTCAGGCGAAACAGCTTTTTGACGTCAGGCGAAAAAGACAGATCTCATCACTGGCTCATCGCTGTATAAATTCAATCCGATACCCATCCGGATCTTCCACAAACGCCAGGTTGGTGGTGCCGTGCTTCATCGGCCCCGGCTCCCGCGTTACCTTGCCGCCCAGCGTGCGCACGCGATTGCAGGACGCGTGGATGTCGTCCACCTGGATGGCGATATGGCCGTAGGCGGTGCCCAGCTCGTAACGTTCCACGCCCCAGTTGTAGGTGAGTTCGATGACCGCCGAATCGGCTTCGCTGCCGTAGCCGACGAAGACGAGCGTGAACTTGCCTTCGGGATAGTCCTTGCGGCGCAAGAGTTGCATGCCGAGGACTTCGGTATAGAAGCGGATCGAGCGCTCGAGGTCGCCGACGCGAAGCATGGTGTGCAGGATGCGCATGGTGTTTCCTTTTGGATGGACGCCTACAGTCGCGGCAGGGCGCGGCCGAGGCGATTGAGTTCGCGCCGCGCTGCGATCGGATCCGGATAGACGCGCGCCACTTCGGCCCAGAAGCGCGGCGAGTGGTTGAGTTCGCGGATATGCGCCAGTTCGTGCGCCACCACGTAGTCGATGAGGCGCGGCGGCATCAGGTAGAGCTTCCAGTGCAACAGCACGCGCACGCCGCCCTGGTGGGCCGGGCGCCGGATGCAGCTGCCCCATTGGGAGGCTGCGTTGGACAGCTTCAGCGCGGGGATGGGCACGGCGAGGGCATCGGCGTATTGCGCGACGCGCAGGGCATAGTGTTCGAGCGCCTGCTTGCGCAGCCAGGCCGTCACGCGGCGGCGCCAGTCCTCGATCTGCGCGGCGGCGGCGTCGGTGCGGGGTTGCATGCGTGCCTGTCGCGGGGCGCGCCCGACCAGCAATTCGTTGTCGCGATGGAAGATGCCGCGCAGCCCGGGCGACGCGACCAGTCGCACCTCGCGGCCGAGAATCGGCAGGCGCGAGCCATCCTCCCAGCGAAAGGCCTCGGTCGGCGGGCCGGCGTGGCGTGAGTCGGCCAGGCGTCGCCGGATCCAGCGCGCCTTCTGGCGCATGAAGGATTCGATGTCCCCGAGCGTGGCCCAGCGCGGCGCGCGCACTTCCACGCCATCGGCAGTGACGTGAATGGCCACGGTGCGCCGGCTGGCGCGCACCAGCCGGTAGCGCAGTTCGTCGCCATCGAGCATCAAGCTGCGCTCGACGGTGCCGATGCCCATGAGGCGCCGCAATGGATTGAGCAGGGCTATTTCGGGCACAGGGTTTCCATGCGCGACTCGATCCAGGCCTCGACGTGGGCGTTCAGCGCGGCGGGCGTGGTGCCCAGCGATTCCATGGGTGCGCCCAGCTGCACCGTGATCGTCCCAGGTCGCTTGATGAAGGCATTCTTCGGCCACAACAGGCCGGCATTGTGGGCAATCGGGATGACGGGCGCACCGGCCTTGACGGCCAGCCACGCCCCGCCCTGCTGGTAGGCGCGGCGTTTCCCCGGCGCCACGCGCGTGCCCTCGGGGTAGACCACGATGGAAAAGCCCTGCGCGAGGCGCTTGCGGCCGATGTCGGCCATGCGTTTGAGCGCGCGCGTTCCGCGCGAGCGGTTAATGGCGATGGGACTCATCAGCGCGAGGCCCCAGCCAAAGAAGGGAATCCACAGCAGTTCGCGCTTCAACACCAGCACCTGCGGCGGCAGGAAGACCTGGAACGCCAGTGTCTCCCAGGCCGATTGGTGCTTGGAGAGGAATACCACCGGCCTACGCGGCAGCGACTCCAGGCCCTCGACGCGGTAACGGATGCCGAGCACCATGCGCGCCAGCCAGATCACGATATGCGACCAGCCGGAGATGATGCGATAGCGCCACAGGCGCGGCAATGGCGCCGTGGCCAGGGCGATGAGCGAATAGGGTGGCGTGATGACGAGCAGGGCCAGTGCGAAGAGGGTGGAACGCAGCAGGTTCATTGGATTATTCCGGTAGCGGTAATGCCTGGGTTGGGCAATACCCCGTACGCCTCAGGCTGCGCCGGGACCAACGTGGCGCGCCGCCTCGGGAAGGCTAGGCGCACAGCTCCGCCGCCACGGCGGCGAGGTCCGGGTGGATATCGGTGCCGGGCGGCAGGCCGCCTTCCTTTTGCGTCTTGGCCCCCTTGCCGGTGAGCACGAGGATGGGCCGCGCGCCCACGGCAGCGGCAGCCTGCAGGTCACGCAGGCTGTCGCCCACGCAGGGCACGCCGTCGAGTGGCACGTTGAAGCGCTCGCCGATGGCGATGTTCATGCCCGGGCGGGGCTTGCGGTTGGGCGAGTTGCTGTCGGAAGTGTCGGGGCAGAAGAAGATCGCCTCGATGCGGCCGCCGGCCTGTGCCACGCTGCGATGCATCTTGGCGTGCATGGCGTTGAGCGTGGCCATGTCGAAGAGACCCCTCCCGATGCCGGCCTGGTTGGTGGCCACGGCGATGTGCCAGCCATTCTGCGTGAGCTGCGCGATCGCCTCCAGGCTGCCGGGGATGGGCTGCCATTCCTCGGGCGACTTGATGTAGCGATCACTGTCGAAATTGATCACCCCGTCGCGGTCCAATATGATCAGTTTGGTAATCTTCCCCATGTCATTCGTAGATCAAGTTGACAATTATGATCACGCGGACAGCATGGATATGTCCGCGACGCGGTTCATCAGGCGTTCCAGCCGCGCCAGCAGCGCGAGGCGATTGGCACGCAACGCCGGGTCTTCGGCGTTGACCATGACCTGGTCGAAGAAAGCGTCCACCGCATCGCGCATGCCGGCCAGTGATTTCAGCGCGCCAGCGTAATCCCTTGTCGCGAAGCTTGCCTCGACCAGCGGCTCCTGGGCGAGCAGCGTCGCGTGGAGGGCTTTTTCCGCGGGTTCGGCGAGCAGCGCCGCGTTCAGGGCGCCGCCTGACTTCGCGGCTTTCTTGAGGATATTGCGGATGCGCTTGTTGGCTGCTGCGAGCGCCGGTGCTTCGGGCAGTGCGCAGAAGGCGATGACCGCTTTCACGCGTGCCACGACTTCGTGCAATGGCGGGGTGAGTGCGATCACCGCGTCCACCGCGGCGCGGTCGTGGCTGGTGACGAGCTGGTTGCGGTAACGCTCGTAGACGAAGGCGGTGACGGCAGCGTCGGTCTTCTCCGGGACGAGGCCGGCGGCGAAGGTTTCGCGCGCCAAGGCGAGCAGTTCGTCGAGCGACAACGCGACAGCGCCGCTACCCGCTGCCCTGGCATTGCCCAGCTGTTCGAACACGCTGATGGCGCCCAGCGCGGCGCGGCGCAGCGCGAACGGGTCCTTGTCGCCGGTGGGCACGTTGCCGATGCCGAACATGCCGGTAAGCAGTTCGATGCGGTCGGCAAGGTAGAGGCAGGCGCTGACCAGATTGCCGGGATCGGCGAGGTCATTGGCGCGCAACAGGTACTGGTCCTTGATGGCCTGCGCCACCGCCTTCGGGCGGCCTTCATGGGCCGCGTAGTAGCCGCCCATCAGGCCCTGCAATTCGGGGAATTCGCCCACCATGTTGCTGGTGAGGTCGGCCTTGGCGAGCTGCGCGGCTTCGCGCGCCTCGGCCACAGGGGCGCCGAGTTTTGCCGCCACGAACTCGGCGATGAGCTCGATGCGGCGCACGCGCTCCAATTGGCTGCCCAGCTTGTTGTGGAACACGATGGATGCCAGCTGCGGCAGGCGCTCGGCGAGCTTCACCTTCTTGTCGGTGTCGAAGAAAAAGCGCGCGTCGGCCAGGCGCGGGCGCACCACGCGCTGGTTGCCTTCGACGATGTTCTTCCCGCCTTGTCCATCCGGTTGCAGTTCCATGTTGCTGACGATGAGGAACTTGTTGGTCAGTTTTCCCGCGTTTTTTCCTTCAGGCTCGAACAGCGGGAAATACTTCTGGTTGGCACGCATGGTGAGGATCAGGCACTCCTGCGGCACGGCGAGGAACTCCGCCTCGAACTCGCCCACGTACACCGTCGGGTATTCCACCAGCGCCGTGACTTCATCGAGCAGCGGCGCCACCGATTCCGCGGGGCCCAGCGTGGCACCCAGTGCGCCGGCCTTCGCCACCAGCTGGCGCTCGATTGCTGCCTTGCGCTCTTCGAACGATGCAATCACCTTGCCGTGCGCGCGCAGGGCTTCTTCCCAGGCGTCGGCGGCGGCGACTTCAATGTTCTCCACGCCCTGGAAGCGGTGGCCGTGCGTCATGCGCCCTGCATCCAACCCGAGGATGCGGATGGGCACGATGTCGGCGCCGTGCAGCGCCACCAGCGCGTGCGCCGGGCGCACGAAGGACACCGTGGTGGTGCCGTCGGCCAGCTGGTAACCCATGACCTTCGGGATGGGCAGTTTGGCCAGTGTTTTCTCCAGCGCCGACTGCAGGCCGTGTGCCAGGCTCACGCCGGGAATGGCGAGGTTCAGGTAGACGTTCTCCACACCGGCGTCGGTCTTGCGCTCGATCCGGGCCGCCGCTTGTTCCAATGAGACGCCTTCCTTCTCGAGGCGCTTTTGTAGCGCCGGCGTAGGTTTGCCGCCTGCATCGAAGGCGACCTTGGCTGGCATCAATTTCTTCGTCTCGGCGCGGCTTGGCGACTCGGGCAGCACGGATGGGATGAGCACGGCCAGGCGGCGTGGCGTGGCAAAGGACTTCGCGACCGTGGCTGCGGTCACAAACCCCGCGGCGACGAGTTCGTCACGCAGGCAGCCTGAGAAACTGGCGCCCAGGCTGGACAGCGCCTTGGGTGGCAATTCCTCGGTGAACAACTCGACCAGCAGGCTCGGGTTCATGTGGCCGCTCCGAAGGCGCCGATGCCCGCTGCCGCGCTGCGGTCATCCAGCGCGGACTGCAGCCCCGGCAGGTCGATGCCCAGTTGCGCGAGTACCTGCGGCTGACACATCGGGAAGCCGGCGCGGATGCGCGAGTCGAAATACGACTGCGACACGCTGCGCGCCAGGTTGCGGATGCGGCCGATGTAGGCGGCGCGCTCGGTCACCGAGATGGCGCCGCGGGCATCCAGCAGGTTGAAGGTGTGCGCGGCCTTGAGCACTTTTTCGTAGGCGGGGAGCGCGAGCTTGGCTTGCATCAGCCGCTTGGCGTCAGCCTCATGATCGGTGAAATGCCGGAACAGCATGGGCGCGTCCGACTGCTCGAAGTTGTAGGTGGACTGCTCGACCTCGTTCTGGTGGAACACGTCGCGGTACGTTACTCCCGGGGTCCATACCAGGTCATATACATTGGCCACGCCCTGCAGGTACATGGCCAGTCGTTCGATGCCGTAAGTGATTTCACCGGTGATGGGCTTGCAGTCGATGCCGCCCACCTGCTGGAAATAGGTGAACTGCGTCACTTCCATGCCGTTCAGCCACACCTCCCAGCCCAAGCCCCAGGCGCCCAGCGTCGGGTTCTCCCAGTCGTCCTCGACGAAGCGCACATCGTTCTGCTTGAGATCGAGGCCAATGGCCGCGAGCGAACCGAGATAGAGGTCGATGATGTCGCGCGGCGAAGGCTTGAGCACCACCTGGTACTGGTAGTAGTGCTGCATGCGGTTGGGGTTGTCGCCGTAGCGGCCGTCCTTCGGGCGGCGCGACGGCTGCACGTAGGCGGCCTTCCACGGTTCCGGCCCGATGGCACGCAGAAAGGTGGCGGTATGGGATGTGCCCGCGCCGACTTCCATGTCATAGGGTTGCAGCAGGGCGCAGCCCTGTTGGCTCCAGTAGTCCTGGAGCCGCAGAATGAGTTGCTGGAACGTGAGCATGGCGGGCCTGGAGGCAAATAGGTCTGAACTGCGGGGCGTGAACTGCGGCGCAAGCGTTGCGCTAAAGGCGCGATTTTACTGGCTTTCCGTCGCCAGTAACCGTCTCGCGCGGCGCCGCCGTGCGTGACCCGTGCGTTGCCCCGCGAGTCACCCGTACGTGAATTCAGGCGAGCGGGTGGGCCTTGCGGAGAGCCCATGCACCGGCGATGAGCGCAAGGCAGGCGAGCAGGACCAGGGCATCGCCAAAGCGCACGTAGGGCGTGGCGCCCTCGAAGGGTTGTGCGCTGCCTTGCAGCAGGCCCTCGGTGAAGGCGGGCAGGCGCGCGGTGACCACGCCGCGCTCGTTGATGATGGCGGTGGCGCCGGTGTTGGTGGCGCGCAGCATGGTGCGCCCGGTCTCCATGGCGCGCAATCTTGAGATCTGCAGGTGCTGGTCGGGTGCCAGCGAATCGCCGAACCAGGCAACATTGCTCACGTTGACGAGCAGCGTGGCGGCGGGCAGTTGCCCGATGACTTCGGCGCCAAAGGCATCCTCGTAGCAGATGTTCAGCGCAACGCGCAGTGAAGCGCCGAGTTGCATGGGCTGCGGGTTGGCCGGGCCGCGTGCGAAATCGGACAGCGGGATGTGCAGCAGGCCGAGCACCCAGCCGAAGCCCGGCGGGATGAATTCGCCGAAGGGCACCAGGTGCGTTTTTGCATATGACTGGCGCGGGGCGGTGCCCAGGCTCACCACGCTGTTGGTGTAGGCGACGGCACGGCTGGCGTTTGACGCTTCGCGCCGCGGCACGCCGATGAGAATGTTGCCGTTGCGTTCGCGTGCAAGTTGTTCCAGCGAGGCCAGGTATTCCGGCGGGACGAGATCGAGGAAGCGCGGTATGGCCGTCTCCGGCAACACGGTGAGCGTGGCCGAACCCGAGGCGGCGAGGCGGCGGTAGGTTTCGAGCGTGGCCTCGAAGCGGCCGGGTTCGAACTTGAGGCTCTGCGGCACATTGCCCTGGGCGAGCGCCACCGTGACGGGCGGGCCGGATGGTGCCGTCCACGCCACCTGCTTGAGCGCATATCCGGCGACGAAGAGCGCAACGAACGCTGCGACCGCGGTGGCGCGCCGGCGCAACGTCGGCGGGGATGCGCGCGTGCCCATGGCGCACACGATCAGCCCGGCCGCCAGCATGGCGGCGAAGGACATGCCGTACACGCCAGTCACCGGCGCAAATCCGGACAGCGGCGTGTCGGACTGGGCGTACCCCAGGGCCAGCCAGGGAAAGCCGGTGAAGATCCAGCCGCGCAGCCATTCGGACAGCGTCCACAACGCCGGCAGCACGCACAGCACTGCGGCGGGCACGCCAAAGCCAAGACGCGAGCGCAGGCGCGCGTGCAGGAACCCGACGCCTGCCGGATACAGGGCCAGCACGGCGCAGAACAGCAGCGTGGCGACGGCCGCGATGGGTGCCGGCATCATGCCGATGTCGTGCAGGCTGACGTAGACCCAGGACACGCCGGCACCGAAATGCCCGAGGCCCCAGGCAAAGCCGATCAGCGCGGCAGGCTTGGCGCCGGGTGCTCGCTGCCACAGCAGCACCAACACAACCGGTGACAGGATCGCCAGTGCGGAGATGCCGATCGGCGCGAAGCCGGCCACGGCGGCTGCGCCTGCCAGTGCGGCAATCAGCAGTTGCGCGGCCATGTGAGGCGACACACCGATCTCACGCGACACGTTCAGCGTTCGCATCGCGGGCCGGCGTGATCACTGCGGGCAATGCCGCGCCGGTGTCTGCTGAGGCGGCATCGCCCACCCGGGGATCAGGCGCTGCCGGGGAGTTGCTGGACCCGCAGGGAGTGCAGGCGCCGGCTGTCCGCGCGCAGCACCTGGAAGCGCAGGCCGCCCATGGTCACGGATTCCCCGCGCTTGGGCAGGCGGCCGAAGCGATGGATGACCAGGCCGCCGACGGTGTCGAACGCGTCGTCGGTGAAATCGGTGCCGAAGGCGGTGTTGAAGTCGGCGATTTCGGTCTGTGACTTGACCCGCCAGGCGCCGGAATCTTCCTTGATGATGTTGTCGTCCGAGTCGTCGAAGTCGTGCTCGTCCTCGATGTCGCCGACGATCTGCTCGAGCACGTCCTCGATGGTCACCAGCCCCGCCACGCCGCCGTATTCGTCCACCACGATGGCCATGTGGTTGCGGTTGGTGCGGAACTCGCGCAGCAGCACGTTGAGCGGCTTGGATTCGGGGACGAAGATGGCCGGGCGCAGCATGTCGCGCACATTGAAGTCCTCCTCCCCCGCGTAGTAGCGCAGCAGGTCCTTGGCGAGCAGCACGCCCACCACGTTGTCGCGGTCGCCATCGACCACCGGGAAGCGCGAGTGCGAGGTAGCGATCACCAGCGGGATGAAACGATCGGGCGTCTCGCCGATGTCGATGACGTCCATCTGCGGCCGCGGCACCATGATGTCGCGCACGTGCATCTCGGACACCTGCATCACGCCCTCGATCATGGACAGGGCATCGGCGTCGAGCAGGTTGCGCTCGTGCGCCGAATGCAGCAGCTCGACGAGTTGCTCGCGGTCCTCGGGCTCGCGCAACAAGAGCGCGGAGAGCCGCTCCATAAGCGTCGGTTTGTGTTCTTCAGTCATGGCATGCGTTCATCATATTTCGTTTCGGTAGGGGTCGGCGAAACCGAGGCTGGCGAGGATGCGTCGCTCGCGCCGCTCCATGCGTTCGGCCGCGGCATCGTCTTCGTGATCGTGGCCTTGCAGGTGCAGCAGGCCATGCACCAGCAGGTGGGCATAGTGCGCTGCGACCGGCTTTTTCTGCGCGCGTGCTTCCTTCCACACAACGGGGGCGCACAGCACGAGGTCGCCCTCCAGCCGGCGTGCGCCCGTAGGCTTGCCCGCGCCCTGCTCATAGCTGAACGACAGCACATTGGTGGCGTAGTCCTTGCCACGAAACCCGTGGTTGAGGCGTTGCGATTCGGCGCCGCCGACCACGCGCACGGTAATCGATGCGTTGGCCGTGGCGGGCGCCAGAGCCGCGCGCGCCCAGCGGCGCAGCGTCGCCAGCGGCGGCACGCTGCGGCTGCGCGCGGGGTTCTGCAGCGTGAGGGTCACGCTGTTCCCGCGCACGGCCCGGGGGCGATTTTTCTGCATCGCACGCTCATGGGGCGGTACGACCGCGCTCGTAGGCATCGACGATGCGCTGCACCAGCGGGTGGCGCACCACGTCCTCGCTCTTGAAGGTGGAGAAGGCGATGCCGCGCACGCCCTCGAGCAGGTCGCGCGCCTCGACCAGCCCGCACTTGGCGCCGCGCGGCAGGTCCACCTGCGTCACGTCGCCGGTGATCACGGTCTTGGAACCGAAGCCCATGCGGGTGAGGAACATCTTCATCTGCTCCGGCGTGGTGTTCTGCGCCTCGTCGAGGATGATGAAGGAGTGGTTCAGCGTGCGCCCGCGCATGTAGGCCAGCGGTGCGAGCTCGATGGCGCTGCGCTCGAGCATCTTCTGCACCTTGTCATAGCCCATCAGGTCGTACAGCGCGTCATACAGCGGGCGCAGGTAAGGGTCGACCTTCTGCGCCAGGTCCCCCGGCAGGAAACCCAGGCGTTCGCCGGCTTCCACGGCCGGGCGCACCAGCACGATGCGCTTGACCGCATCGCGCTCCAGCGCATCCACGGCGCAGGCCACGGCGAGGTAGGTCTTGCCGGTGCCCGCCGGGCCGATGGCAAAGGTGATGTCGTGTTCCAGCACATTGCGGATGTAATCGCGCTGGCGCGCCGTGCGCCCGCGCAGGTCGGCGCGGCGCGTGGACAGCGTCGGCCCGTCGTCCGGGTTGGCATTGCTCCCCAACGCTTCCACCAGGCCCAGTTGCACGTCGTCGATGGACAGCTCGCTGCCGGCCTGCGCGTAGAAGCGCGTCAGGAGTTCCGCCGCGCGCGAGGCGCGGTCCTTCGTGCCCTGCACGCTGAAGTGCTCTCCGCGCCGCGTGATGGTGACTTCGAGGGCGGTCTCGAGCTGCTTGAGATTCTCGTCCATGGCGCCGCACAGGTTGGCCAGGCGCTGGTTGTCCACCGGGGCGAAGTCCAGTTCCACCGGGCGCGCTTTCATGCCGTCCTCATCAATGGTGCCGCGATCGGCGCGCCTGCATCACCGGCGATTTCGCCGCGCAGCGTGTGCGAGAGTGCTGCGGTGATGGCGATGTCGGCAAAGCGGCCGATGAGCGCGCGCGGGCCGGGAAAATTGACCACGCGGTTGTTGTCCGTGCGCGCGCACAGCTCATTGGCATCCTTTTTCGATTGGCCGGTCACCAGCACATGCTGCCGCGTGCCGATCATGGCGCGGCTGACGGCGGCAGCGTTGGTCTCGATGGCGGCCTGGAGTTCGCGCAGACGTGCCTGCTTGACCTCCTGCGGGGTGTCGTCAGGGATGTCGGCGGCCGGCGTTCCGGGCCGGCGGCTGTAGAGAAAGGAATAGGAGTCGTCGAAGCCGACGTCGTTGATCAGGGCCATGGTGGCCTGATGGTCGCGCGCGGTCTCGCCGGGGAACCCGACGATGAAATCCGAGGTGATCGTAGCGTCCGGCCGCACCGCGCGCAGGCGACGCACGATGGACTTGTACTCCAGCGCCGTGTAGCCGCGCTTCATGGCGGCGAGCACGCGGTCCGAGCCCGACTGCACCGGCAGGTGCACATGCGACACCAGTTTCGGGATGCGCGCATAGGCGTCGATCAGGCGCGTGGTGAATTCCTTCGGGTGCGAGGTGGTGTAGCGGATGCGCTCGATGCCGGGGATCTCCGCGACATATTCGAGCAGCAACGCGAGGTCCGCGCAGTGATCGTCGCTGTTATCCTTGCTGTTATCGTTGCTGTCAGCGGCAGCGCCCAGCTTGCCGCGATAGGCGTTGACGTTCTGCCCGAGCAGCGTGACTTCACGCACCCCCTCGTCGGCGAGGCCGGCCACTTCGGTCAGCACGTCCTCGAACGGGCGCGAGATTTCCTCGCCGCGCGTGTAGGGCACCACGCAAAAGCTGCAATACTTGCTGCAGCCTTCCATGATGGAGACGAAGGCGGTGGGGCCATCGATGCGGGGTGGTGGCAGCTGGTCGAACTTCTCTATTTCGGGAAAGGAGATGTCGACCTGTGGCTGGCCGCTCTTGCGGCGCTGCGAGATCAATTGCGGCAGGCGGTGCAGCGTCTGCGGGCCGAACACGATGTCCACGTAGGGTGCGCGCTCGACGATGTGCCCACCCTCCTGGCTCGCCACGCAGCCGCCGACGCCGATCAAGAGGTCGGGATTGGCGGCTTTCAGCTCGCGCACACGTCCCAGGTCGTGAAACACGCGCTCCTGGGCGTTCTCGCGCACTGAACAGGTGTTGAACAGGATGAGGTCCGCCTGGGCGGGATCGTTGGTGGCTTCATACCCGCCGTCCGCGTGCAAGGCGTCGGCCATGCGCGCCGAGTCGTACTCGTTCATTTGGCAGCCAAAGGTGCGCAGGTAGAGTTTTTTCACGTCGGGTTTTCGCGGGCCGTCCATGTCGGGTGGTCAGTTTCCCGGGCGCTTTTTCGGACGCTGCGCTTCTTCCTCGGTCAGCAGCCAGGCGCGAAATATCTGGCCGTTCATGTCGAGCACGTAGTCGGCCAGCGCGCCGCCCTGTGGCAGTGCCGTCGGCACGATGATGAAGTTGTTGCGGTCGCGGATATTGCCGCCGGGAGCCAGCAGAACGTTTGTGCCATCGATGCTGACCATCAACTCCTGCACATGCCGGATGACGCCGCGCTTGGTGTCGTCGGGGATGGTGCGCAGTTGTGCCGCGGCGCTGCC
>CAXNGL010000060.1:0-12628 GCA_964201515.1 Burkholderiales bacterium | reverse complement strand
AGTGGTGTCCCTCGAAGTTCGGGGGCGCATCCAGGCCGAAGTGCGGCGCCAGCACGTCATACTCCTCGGGCGCCACCACCTCGCGAACCTGCTCTGGCGTCCAGACGTAGAACTTGCCTTCCTCGTGCTCGGAGTCGGCGTCCAGCGCGGCATAGAAGCCGCCCTGCGCGGACTGCATGTCGCGCAGCAGCCAACCCGCGGTGTCTTCCGCAACCTGCGCGAAGCGCGGGTCCTGCGTCACCAGCCAGGCATCGGCGTACAGCGACAGCAGCGGCCCGTTGTCGTAGAGCATTTTCTCGAAATGCGGAATGCTCCACTGTCCGTCGGTGCTGTAGCGGCAGAACCCACCGCCCAGGTGATCGAAGATGCCGCCCTCGGCCATGCGCGAGAGCGTCAGGGCGACGATGTTGAGCGCATCGCCGTCCGGCCCGCCGTCGTCACTCGCTTCGCCGGCCATCGCCTGGCGCAGACACAACTCCAGGTCGCTGACATGCGGGAACTTCGGCGCGCTGCCGAATCCGCCATCGTCCGGATCGAAGTCCGCCTTCAGCGCGTCGATGGCAATGCGCAGTGGCGCGCGTTCCAGCAATGCATGCTGCGTGCCGGCCGCCGTCTCCAGGCGCGGTTCCAGCTGCGCGAAAGCATCCATCAGCGAGGCACTCTGCCTGGCGATGTCGTTGTGGCGCTCGCGATAGATCGCCGCCATGCGCTGGCACAGCTCCGTGAAAGCCGGCAGTCCATGGCGCGGCGACTTCGGGAAGTAGGTCCCGCCAAAGAAGGGCGTGCTCTCGGGCGTAAGAAACATGGTGAGCGGCCAGCCGCCGGGTCGCCGCGCCAGCATCTGGTGGGCGAGTTGGTAGATCTGGTCGATATCGGGCCGCTCTTCGCGATCGACCTTGATGTTCACGAAGTGCTCGTTCATCACCGCGGCCACTGCCGGATCCTCGAACGACTCGTGGGCCATCACGTGGCACCAGTGGCAGGCCGAATAGCCCACCGAGAGCAGGATGGGCTTGTTCTCGGCGCGTGCCTTTGCCAAGGCTTCCTCGCCCCACGGGTACCAGTCCACCGGATTGGCGGCGTGCTGCTGCAGGTACGGGCTGGTCTCGCGGGCGAGACGGTTACCACCGCCACTGCCGCCTTCCTTGTTACCACCGTGATCGGGTGCCGTGTCGGACATGGGTGAGTGCTGGCGCGTTTGTTCGAAGCGGCGATTATGCGCTGAGGCGCAAGCGCGCAGCGCGCCGGAGGCTACAATCAGCGCATGTCCACTCCCGAAAGTCGTCCGAGTCAGTCACATGCCCGGCGCCAGCTGCTGCAAATCCTTGCCGGTGCAGGGCTCGGCATGGCCGGCCTGCCGCGCGGCGTACGCGCGCAAAACCAGCCGGTCGGCACCCAGGGATTGCACATTGCCCAGGGCGATGTGCGCATCAACGGCAACGCCGCCGCGCAAGGCAGCCTGGTGCGCCCCGGGGATGCGGTGACTACCGGTGGCGGCGCATTGGCAATGTTCGTCGTCGGGCAGGACGCCTTCCTGATGCGCGCCGACGGCCGCGCCGAGTTCTCCGGCACTGACCTCGCCCTCAACGCGGTACGCCTGCTGAGCGGAAAATTGCTCGCCGTCTTCGCCTCCGGGCAGGGCAAGCGACTGGAAACCGCATCCGCGACCATCGGCATTCGCGGCACCGGCGCCTACCTGGAGATCGAGGAGGAGCGCACCTATTTCTGCCTGTGTTACGGCAGCGCCGAGATCGCGACCATCGGCGGGGAAGCCCGCGATGCCTACCAGACCACCCACCATGAATCGCCGCGCTACATCTACGGCGACCGCCGCGAGCAGGCCATCATTCCGGCCAGCGTCTCCAACCACACCGATGCAGAACTGATCATGCTGGAGGCGCTGGTCGGGCGCTCGCCGCCGCAGGGCTTCATGGACAGCCCGATCCGCTACTGAACGCTGCGCCACAGCGCCTGCCAACCGACCCTGCAATGAGGCAACCCGTGGAAAAACGCCTGACCGAGATCGAAATCAAGCTGGGCTTCGCCGAAGACCTGCTGGAAGAACTCAACCGCACCGTGTTTCGCCAGCAGCAGCAGATGGAACAACTGCAGCAGGAAATTCGCGCCCTGCGCCGGCAACTTGAAGTATCGATGCCGGCGGAGCCACGCAGCCTGGCCGATGAAGTGCCGCCGCATTACTGAGCGGGATGGGCCCGGCGCGGCAGGCCGGCATTCATTCATTATGATCAAGATAGTAAATTAGTCCTTACCATACCTAGATAATATCGATAATTATAATCATTGAATGACCCTGCCGGAGTCTCCCATGACCGCCGCCTCCTCCCTGCGTCGCCTCGAAGCCCTGCGCCATGCATTCGGCGACGGCATCGCCGCCACCAAGCGCGCTCTGCTCACGACGCTGGCGCGCAGCCGGCTTGGCAATGCGGATGGCGTACTGCGATTGCACGAGCAACTGTGCTTCATGCGCGCCTACCCGGACGACCGCAGGGTGCTTGCGCAGGTCAATGCCATGCTCGCCACCTTTGCGCGGCGCGCCGACCTGAAGCGCCACCAACGGGCGCTCGACGATACCGGCGTGGCCGGCACGCGCATCCGCTACCGCTACTACTGGCCGACGGCGCGGCGGCTGGCCGCGCGCTGGCCCTCGCAACTGCAGATCGACTGGGAAGCACTCGATGAGCCGGTCCTGCTGGCCATCGCGCTGCCGCTGCTCGTGACGCCCGTCGAGGCAGCATGGCTGCGCGGTCGCAACCCGGCGCCGCCCGCGGCGATGGCGCGCCTCGCGGGAAAAAACACCGCCAGCGGGACCTTCCTCGTCCGCCGCGTGGAAGCGTACGCGGGTAACGACGCCTCGCGCGAGGCCTTCTTCGATGCGCTCGATGCGCCCTTCGTCCTGGAGGCGGGCCGAGACACGCCTTCGCGGACGCTGGCGCGGCATCCGCGCTCGCCGGTGGCGTTCGTCAAGTGCCCGGTGCTGCGCGTGCGCCAGGACCTCGCCGCCGAATTGCTACGCCCACCCGGATGCGTGCGCGCCGCCTCGCCTGCGGAAGGCGCCCGACTCATCGAGCTCGCGCTCGGCGCCCTGGTGACGCGCTCACGCGACATCGACGGCATCGCCTACGGCAACCCGGAGGACGTATGGATGGTGGACGACGGCGAAGGCCTGCAGTGGGCCTTCATCGGCATCGTCCCCGAGCGCCGCCAGGTGCTGCGCGCCAGCCACGGCTTCCTCACCCTGCGCTCGGGCGTGCCCATTGGTTACGGGCAGTTCGACACGCTGTTGCGCTCGGCCGACGTGTCGTTCAATTCCTTCGACACCTTTCGCGGCCCGTCCACGGCCAGGATCTTCGTGCGTCTGCTGGCCGCCGCCCGCGCGCTGCTGGGCGCCTGCGCCTTCACCCTGGACGGTTATCAGATCGGCCATCACAACGATGAGGCCATCGCCTCCGGCGCGTGGTGGTTCTACTACAAGCTGGGGTTTCGGCCACGCGTTGCTGCGATCAGGAAACTGGCAGCGGCAGAACTCGCGCGCATGCGCGCCGATCCGGCGCACCTGTCCTCGCCCGCGACCTTGCGGCGCCTCGCCGCCGACAGCCTGTACTTCGAATCCGAGGGCGTGCGCGCGCCGCTGTGGCCGCGCCTGGCCGACATCGGCGCGATGGCTGCGCGCCGCCTGGCAGCAGCAGGTGGTTCGGATCGGGAGCTTGCCGTCGAAGCCTGTTCCCTGCGCGTGATGAAGAAGCTGAGCATCGCCTCACTCGCCGAGCTGCCGGGACGCAGGGCCGACACCGCGCTAGCCTGGCGGCGCTGGGCACCCATCGTGGACATGCTCAAGCTCGCAGGATGGAGCACCGGCGAACGTCGCTCGCTGGCTGCAGTGATCGCCGCCAAGGGCGGTCGCACCGAGCGGGAATTCCTGCAGTTGTTCGACACCCACCCGCGCATCGGCGCCGCGTTGCGCGCGCTTTGCCACGCCTGATCGATCGCCGCGGCAACGCTCTGCCCGCCCGGTACCGCAGCCCGCGGCAAGGGTTGGAGGTCATCCCGGAATTGCCGAAATGGCCCCGAAGCAGGGGAGTTTTAGCATCCCGCAATTGTGAAACAGGCTCCCGGTATCGATTCAACCGCAGTCGATGTTCCGGATCGCTGCCAGCATGTCCGCCTCACCGTCCTCCAGACGCCGGTCGTTGCGTACCTCGGTGACCCGCGCGCCCTGTGGCAACGCATAACGTGCCGCGCGCGCCAGCCGCTCGTCGATCTGCGCCGCAGTTTCACGCCCGCGATGCAGCAGACGCTCCCGCAACACGGCGGGATCGGCGCTGACATGAATGACATGCAGGCCTGGAAAATCCTTCAACGCCTTCGGCAAATGCGCCCGCGAGCCGCTGACCACAACGGTGGCCCCTGAGCGCAGCCAGTCGCCGATCTCGGCGTCGATGCCATAGCCATTGCCGTGCGCGCGCCAATGCATGGCGAAAGCGCCGAGGCGCAGTTTCCGTTCAAACTCGGCGGACGTCAGCGCGCGGTGTGCCTCGCCGCCTGCATCCGCGCTTCGCGTGATCCAGCGCCGCGCGAATGTCACCTTGGTATCCGCAGGCAGGTTGGCTCGCGCATGCTCGAGCAGCGCATCCTTGCCCGCGCCGCTGGGACCGACGACGTAGATCAGTTTTCCAGGCCCCGTCATCGACCCAACCCGTTGCGGTTCACTTTTTCTTTGACTTTGCGGCCTTTGCTTTCTTCGCCACGCGCGTCGTCCGCGTTACCAGCCGCGAAGCCTTACTGCCCGTCTTCACAATGGCCCGCTTCGGCGCGCTTTTGCGGGCGGGTTTTGATGCCACCTTGGCGACTCTTTTCTTTTCCCCCGACTTCCGCGTTGCCGGCTTCTTCATTGCTTTGGTCCCCGCGTGCAGGGTTTCATCCACCGGCATGTCGGTGATCGCGCCCAGGCTGCCGCTGGACACCAGCTTCATGTATTTCGCGAACAGGCCGCGCGTGTAGCGCGGTTTCGGCTGCTTCCAGGCGGCGCGACGTTTCGCGATTTCGGCGTTCGGCACATTGAGCTGGATGAGCTGCTTCTCGGCATCCACCGTGATGGAGTCGCCTTCTTTCACCAGCGCGATGGTGCCGCCGACGTAGGCTTCGGGCGACACGTGGCCGACCACCATGCCCCAGGTGCCACCGGAGAAGCGGCCGTCGGTGATGAGGCCCACCGAGTCGCCGAGGCCCTGCCCGATGAGGGCCGCGGTAGGCGCCAGCATCTCCTGCATGCCGGGGCCTCCCTTGGGGCCTTCGTAGCGGATCACCACCACGTCTCCCGGCTTTATTTTCTTCGCCATGATGGCCTGCATGGTCTGCGGCTCGGAGTTGAACACGCGCGCGGGGCCGGTGATGGATGTCTGCTTCAAGCCGGTGATCTTGGCCACACAGCCCTCGGGCGACAGATTGCCCTTGAGGATGGCTAAGTGACCCTGCTTGTAGATAGGCTTGTCGATGCCGCGGATCACATCCTGGTCGGCGCGCGGCACGTCCGGCACGTTGGCCAGGGCTTCAGCCATGGTCTGGCCGGTGATGGTCATGCAGTCGCCGTGGAGCAGCCCTGCCTTGAGCAGCACCTTTAGCACCTGCGGCACGCCGCCGGCGCGATGGAAGTCCACTGCCACATATTTGCCCGAGGGCTTCAGGTCGCACAGCACCGGCGTCCTCTTGCGGATGCGCTCGAAGTCGTCGATGGTCCATTTCACTTCGGCCGCCGAGGCGATGGCGAGGTAATGCAGCACGGCATTGGTCGAGCCGCCGGTGGCCATCACCAATGCGATGGCATTCTCAATGGACTTGCGCGTGATGATGTCGCGCGGCTTGATACCCCTGGCAATGGCGTTCACCAGCACTTTCGCCGACGCGGCTGAGGAGTCGGCCTTCTCGGCATCGGGAGAAGCCATTTGGGATGAGCCGAGCAGGCTCATGCCCAGCGCCTCGAAGGAGGAGGACATGGTGTTGGCGGTGAACATGCCGCCGCAGGCGCCCACGGAAGGGCAGGCATTGCGCTCGATGCCGACGAGATCCTCTTCGCCCATCTTGCCGGCCGAGAACGCGCCCACGGCCTCGAACACCGACACGATGGTAAGGTCCTGACCCTTCCATTGGCCCGGCTTGATGGTGCCGGCATAAACGTAGATGCCGGGCACGTTCATGCGCGCCATGGCCATCATGCCACCGGGCATGTTCTTGTCGCAGCCGCCCACCACCAGCACACCGTCCATGCTCTGGCCGTTGACCGAGGTTTCGATGGCGTCCGCAATCACCTCGCGCGACACCAGCGAATACTTCATCGCTTCGGTGCCCATGCCGATGCCATCGGTGATGGTGGGGGTGCCGAACACCTGCGGCATGGCGCCCTGCGCGCGCAGCGCGGCCATGGCGCTGTCCACCAGCACCTGGATGCCGGCATTGCAGGGGTTCATGTTGGAGTAGCCGTTGGCCACGCCGACGATGGGTTTCTTGAAATCATTGTCGCCGAAGCCGACGGCGCGCAGCATGGCGCGGTTGGGCGAGCGCGACACGCCCTCGGTGATCAGCTTGGAGCGCCAGTTGCCGGCGGTCGGATTCGGGTCTTTGGTGTCAGCCATGGTGGTTCCTCGAGCGTGGGCGTGCCGCCGGTTTCAGGCGGAGTCGCCAGGGTGCAAATTGAAAAGGGGCTTGACGATAGCACCGGCCCCGGGTCTGTACAACCGGGCAAGAGCAGCCACGCCGGTCCCCGGCCCCGCAACGGGGAAAGATTGATTTTCCCATCGCCGGTTCGATCCGGAAAATCAGGGCTTGGAAACATCACTGCGCGCGCCATCGCGGCGCAACCAGTGCCAGGCCCTCGCAATCAGGTGTTCCAGGTCATCCACGTAAGTGTAGACCACCGGAATCACCAGCAGGCTGAGCAATGTCGAAGTGATGAGCCCGCCGATCACCGCGGTGGCCATGGGGCTGCGAAACGACGGGTCAGCCATGCCGCTGCCCAGCGCAATCGGCAGCATGCCTGCGCCCATGGCAATCGTCGTCATGACGATCGGCCGGGCGCGCTTGTGGCATGCATCGAGCAGGGCTTCGCGGCGCGACATGCCGTAATCGCGCCGCGCCATGACCGCGTATTCCACCAACAATATGGAATTCTTGGTGGCAATGCCCATCAGCATGATGAGCCCAATCAACGAAGGCATGGAAAAACTCTTGCTCGCCGCGAGCAGGGCGACGAAAGCGCCCCCCAGGGACAACGGCAGCGCAGCGAGTATCGTCACCGGTTGCAACACATCCTTGAACAACAGCACCAGCACCACATAGATGCACAGCACCCCGGTAAGCATTGCCAGGCCAAAACTGGCGAACAGTTCTCCCATCACTTCGGCGTCACCCAGGCTTGTCTGGCGCACGCCGGGCGGCAGGTTGCGCATGCTGGGCAGGTTTTCCGCCGCCTCGCTCACCTTGCCCAGGGGTTCACCGGACAGTTCTATCTCGAAATTCACATTGCGCGAACGGTCGTACCGGTCGATGACCGCCGGCCCGCTTGAAAGCTCCAGGGTCGCCACCTGGCCCAGCATCACCGAGGGCACACCGGGACGCGACCCGGGCACCGCCAGGCGCTCCAGCGTCGCCTGATCGGCGCGTGCCGCGGCAGGCAATCGCACTACCACCGGCACCTGGCGCTCGGCCAGGTTCACCTTGGGCAAGGACACGTCATAGTCGCCGACGGTGGCGATGCGCAGGGTCTCGCCGATGGCGGCGGTGGTCACGCCAAGGTCTGCCGCGCGCGCGAAATCGGGGCGCACTGCCAATTCCGGCCGCACCAGCGCGGCGCTGGAGGCGATGCTGCCGATGCCGGGAATGGTGCGCAGGTCCTTCTCCACCGCCAGCGCCGCCTCGGCGAGTGCCGCCGGGTCATCCCCGACCAGCACCAGCACATACTTCTCGCCGGTGCCCCCCAGGCCAACCTTGATTCTCGCGCCAGGCAGTTCGACCAGCGCGTCGCGAATCTGCTGCTCGATGACCTGCTTGTTGTCGCGGCGATCACCGCGCTCGCTCAGGCGGATGGTGAGCGTGGCCTTGCGCACTTCGGCCCGGCCCGGCGGCGAAAACGGGTCGGTACCGACGGCGCCGCCGCCGATGGTGGTGTACACGGTCTTGACGTGCACCAACTTGGCGATCAGTCCCCGCGCTTGCTCGGCCGCGGCCTGTGTTTGCGCCAGTGTCGAACCTGGCGCGAGCTCCACATGCACTTGCGTTTGCGACATGTCGTCGGGTGGAATGAAGCCGGTCGGCAACAGCGGGATCAACATCACGGAGCCAATGAAAAACGCCGCGGCGCCAATCACGGTCACGAAACGAAACCGCAGGCACCACGCGGCGAGTCGCATATAGCCGCGCATCAGCCTGCCGTCCCCGCCGTGCGCCACAATCGGGCGCAACATGTACGCCGCCATCATCGGCGTGAGCATGCGCGCCACCAGCAGCGAGGCAAATACCGCCAGCGAGGCAGTCCAGCCGAATTGCTTGAAGAACTTGCCGGGAATGCCGCTCATGAACGCGGTGGGCAGGAACACCGCGATCAGCGTGAAGGTGGTGGCAATGACCGCCAGGCCGATCTCGTCGGCGGCTTCCATGGCGGCCTGATAGGGCGTCTTGCCCATTTTCAGGTGCCGAACGATGTTCTCCACTTCGACGATGGCATCGTCCACCAGTATTCCCACCACCAGCGACAGTGCCAGCAGCGTCACCACATTGACCGAAAAGCCGAGCAGGTCCATGCCGATGAATGCCGGTATCACCGACAGCGGCAAGGCCACCGCCGAGACGAAGGTGGCGCGCGCATCGCGCAGGAACAGCCACACCACCAACACCGCGAGAATGGCGCCCTCGTAGAGCAGCCACATCGAGCCGTGGTATTCCTCTTTCACCGGCGTGGCGAAGTCGAAGGCTTCGGTCAGGGCGATATCGGGATGCACCTGCTTCAAGCGCTGCAGTGCCTCGCGCACGCCTTCGCCCACCTCGACTTCGCTGGCGCCGCGGCTGCGCGATACCTCGAAACCCACCACCGGCTTGCCATCGAGCAGGGCCGCGGAGCGGCGCTCGGCAACACCGTCGATGACCGTGGCCAGCTGCCCCAGGCGAACATGCCTTCCGTCGGACAGCGACAGTTGCATGGCGCCAAGGTCTGCCGCGGTTTGCACCGTTCCCAGGGCGCGCACTGGCTGCTCGCCACCGGCAAAGTCGGTGCGCCCGCCGGCGCTTTCCTGTTGCGTCAGGCGCAACCGCCGCGAGACTTCCGCTGCGCTGATACCCAGCGCCTGCAATTTGCCCGGGTCGAGCACGATGCTCATCTCGCGCGTCGCACCACCGACGCGGCTGACCGCACCCACGCCGCGCACCGACAGCAACTGGCGCGCCACAGTGTTGTCGACGAACCAGGACAGCGCCTCCTCATCCATACGCGTCGAAGCGATGGCGTAGGCGAGCACCGGCTGGCCAGCCAGGTCCAGTTTCGTGATGATCGGATCGCGCATGTCCCCAGGCAGGTCTGCGCGCACGCGCGACACCGCCGAGCGCACGTCATCCAAGGCCTCCTGCACCGGCTTTTCAAGGCGGAATTCGGTGGTGATGGTGACCCCGCCATCCTGGACCTTGGTATGGATGTGCTTTACCCCCTGCAGCGTGGCGATGGCGTTTTCAACCTTGCGCGCCACATCGGTTTCCAATTGCGCGGGCGAGGCGCCCGGCAGCGAGGCGTTGACGGTGATGGTGGGCAAGTCAAGGTCGGGGTAGTTCTGCACCTTCATGGTGTTAAAGGACAGCAGCCCGGCGAAGGTGAGCAGCACGAACACCATCAGCGCGGGAACCGGATTGCGGATGGACCAGGCGGAAAGGTTCATCGCGCCACCATCATGCGATCAGGGTTGTTCGGCAAGTGCCGTGTTGCGATCATTTGGCGGCCACACGAACAAGATCGCCATCCGCAAGAAACGCGGCGCCTGCCGCCACCACCCGTTCCTCGCCCTTGAGCGGGCTGAGGATTTCCACGCGCTCCCCGGCACGTCGGCCCAGCTGGACCTTGACCTGGGTGGCGCGATTGTCGTCGCCCACGGTGAACACATAGGAAAACCCGTCGCGCAGCGAAATCGCCGCGAGCGGAACGGTCAGCGCGCTGGCACCGCCGGTGGCGATTTCACCGCGAGCGAACATGCCTGCCTTGAAGTGGCCAGCGCGCATGGCCTGGGCGGGCAGATCCACATAGACCAGGGCATTGCGCGTTTGCGCATCCACGGTCGGCGCCGTGACGCGCACGCGGCCCGCGAGGCTCGCGCCGGTGGCGGCAGTGACGTTGGCTATCTGCCCCGGGCGGATGCGCGCAATCTCGGCAGAACTCACCTCGGCGCGCCACTCCAGGCGATCGCCACGAATCAGGCGGAACAGCTCCTGCCCTTGCGGCACCACCGCGCCGACGGTGGCCCCGCGCGCGGAGATGCTGCCCTCGTCGGGCGCCACCACGGTGGTGTGCCGCAAACGGATCTCCTGGGCCAGGACTTGCGCGCGCGCCGCCAGCAGGCGTGCTTCGCCGGTTTTTTCCGCGGTCAACAATTGTGCAACCTGTTGCTGGCTGAGCGCGCCCTGGACATCGACCGCGCGCACGCGCGCGGCATTGGCGCGGGCGTCCAGGAGCGCTGCCTCGGCCTCGGCCTGGCCGGCGCGCGCCTGCGCCAGGTCCGCCTCAATGGATTCCGCGGAAAACAGCGCCAGCGTCTGGCCCTTGGCCACCACGTCGCCAACATTGACCCTGACCTCGACCACCCGCAGTCCGCCTGCCTCAGCACCCACGCTCGCTTCCTGCCACGCCGCAATGCCGCCGGTGGCGTGGACGGTGAACGGCATTTCGATGCGCTGCGGGCGCAGCAACGTGACAGTCAACGCGGGCTTGCCAGCCGCCTTGCCCTTGTCGGCGGGCTTTGCCTGGGCATGCGCAAGCGGCGCGAGCACAAAGCCTGTCGCGGCCAGTGCGACTAGCACTCCTGTGGCGACTCGCAATCCTGTGACGCCCAGCACAGCTGCGGCCATGAGCGCCCCTGGGACGGCACGCACCCGCCGCGTGACTGGCGGTCGTGCCCGGGCCGGCGCGCGTGTCTCGCACTGCGCTTCGCGACTGCCTGCCAGGGCTGCGCCAATCTTTCCTGCTGGATGAGGTTTTATCATTTTTCGCATTCGAAATTCATTTTCCGAGGAAACTCCGGGCGCACCACAAGCCTGGACAATGCACCCATCGCGTTTCTTTCTTCTGGCGTCAAATGGACCCAGGGAGCCGCCCATTTGTCCCGAATTCCTAACGATCGCTAGCTGGGTTTTCCGGCTCCCAACCACCGCCGACAGCCCGGTAAAGCGAGATCAACGCCGCCAGCCTTTCCTGTTCGAGTGCCACGACATTGGCATCGGCGCCCAGCGCAATACGGCGCGCCTCTTCCACGTCGAGTTCGCTGCCCAGGCCGACGCGTTGCAGCGCTTCACGGCCCGCCAGATTGACGCGATAGCCGCGCGCCGCGGCCTGCGAATAGGCTTCACGGCTGGCGGCGCTGTCCAGTCGAACCAGCGCCTCCTCGACTTCACGCACCGCATTGCGTACCTTGGATCGATAAGCCGATTCGGCAGCCGCGTATTGCGCGCGAAATGCCGTGACGTTCGCCTCGCGACGGCCGCCATCGATCAGGGGCAACGTCAGCGCCGGGCCGATGGACCAGGTCGTAAGCGACAACGCCGGCGCATTGCCGATGGCAATCCGCGTGGGGGTGATGCTGCCGCTGAGCGTGAGACGAGGGTAACGATCGGCTTCGGCCGCGCCGATATCGGCACTGGCCGCCGCCAGTTGCCGCTCCGCCGCCGCGATGTCGGGACGCTGCGCGATCACGCGCGCGGGCAGCGCATCGATACGAAACCGCGCCGGCTGCGGCAACCGATTTAGACCCGGCAGAGCCTGTGCCAGCAGGGCACGCAAGGCGGGCTCCTCCGTCGCCGTGAGCGCCACCAGGCCCTTGACCGAGATATCGCATTGTGAGCGCCGCTCCGTGAGTGCGCCCGCGGCCTCGGTGGCCGCGGCCCTGGCGAGCGCTGCTGCGCTCGCGGATTGAATTCCCGCGCGCCCGGCGGCCTCCATGATGCGCGCGGTGTACGCCCGCGAGCGGGCATCCGCCCCCGCCTGCACGAGCATGATCTCGCAGTGGCGAAAGTTGACATAGGCGTTGGCCACTTCCGCCGCCAGCGACACGCGCGCCTCATGCCACAGCGCCACATGGGCTGCCAGCAGCGCCTGCCGGGCCTCGCGCTCTCGGGCGAGGCCGCCAAACAGGTCAATCTCCCACTGGGATTGCACCCCCAGTTGCCACTGCGTGCGCAAGGCCGCCGGTCCGCCCAGGGTGAATGCGGAACGATTGCCGCTGGCGATGCCCTCGAAGCTGGGGGATGCGGCGACACCCGCCGCGATCGCGTCGGCACGCGCGCGCTCGATGCTGGCGGCCGCTTGCACCACGCTGCTGCCATGCGACTGGGCGGCCGCAATCAGCGCATCCAGAGCAGGGTCCTTGAA
>CAXNGL010000059.1:0-12704 GCA_964201515.1 Burkholderiales bacterium | reverse complement strand
GATGTTGCAGTCACGAAGGTGTCCGCGGCTGTGGCATTACTGTCCTCCAGGTAGGCACTGGTCGCTGGGAGGGCAGTGCCCGAGGCGTAGGCGCCCGCAGCGGTGAATCTGGGCCTGGATTGTCCCGACAGCGCGGCCCCCGGTGCAATGATTACCGCGACAATTTTGGTGGCCGGCGCTTCGCCGGTGACGGCCAGCGTCCCCTCCGTGTCGCTATTGATGACAGTAGTACCGGCGAGTTTGCGGAAGTTCGCCGATAGTGCATACCAAAGGAGATTCCCGCTGCCATCGCGCAGGTCCGATATTCCTATTGCTTTCCAGGGTAACCGGCCAATACGAGTGGACGCGGCAGCAGTACAGTTGCCTGGATTGCTGCCAGCCTCGTCGGCTGAAGGGCAGGGTAGCGATCCCGGCTGGGTGTTGTAGGTAACCGCTTCGTCAATCCACGCCTGTGCGGCGGCATAGGCAATGAGCGCGGCCTTCGCTTCCTGTAGCGCCAGCTGCGTGCGTCGCTCATTTTCCAGTCGCACCTCTGAGCTCGTTCGACTCATCGCGCTGGCCAGCAGGAACGAGCTGACCATCGCGACCATGGTGATCATTGCAATCATGGCAAAGCCGCGATGGGATCGTCGAGGTGACTTCTGCAATGGCGCAGCTTGAGGGTCGCCAGCGCGCGCTGCAAGGCGTTGTAGAAAACGCCGGGACAGGCTCATCTTTGTCGCCGAGGAGGTGCCTTGACTTCGCCCCCATTGAGGCCGTCACGCACTTCACCCTTTCCCTTGTCCAGCGTCTGGCCAACGCGCAGCGAGATGGGGGCTTCTCCTTCTCCCGAACCGAGCGAGACCGTGGCCGGGTCGCTGGTTTTCGGCATGTCGTTCTGCGCCTGGCCGTTGATCCAGGTCGTGGTGTTGCCGCCGGAACGCCTGACGTGACCATTGACGGTGATCAGGGTCTCGACAGTGACGGCAACTGCGGCAGCCACCGCCGGCACATTGGAGGCACGCCGTCGCTCAAGGTCGGCGCGCTGTTGCGGCGTCAGGAACAGGCGGTTGAGTTCCTCTGCCCCTAGCGCAGGTGTTGCGGCGAGCAAGGCCGTCGTCGCCACGAAAATGGATCCCATTGCCTGAAGGACGAGGACAAAGCGGGATGTTCCTTTGCTCACGAGGGTTTCGCTTCCAGGAGATTGATGAGGTCGACCAGGCATTCCGACCGCAGCGTCGGCACCGACGTCGTAGGCGTCACGACGACGCCTGAAATTCGCTGCAAGGTGCACTGCCGAACCACGACATGCGTCTGCCGGCTGGCCTGAAGATCGGACAGAAAATTCAACAGGTCCTCTTCATGGAGCAGGGCCATGTCCAGGCGCATCGGGCTGTTGACAAAATCCCAAATCCCGGTGGCCTGGATCCCCGGGTATTCCAGTGCGCGTTGCGCGGAGATGTTGTACTTGATGTCGAAGAGCTTGCGCGACGCCTTGATGGCGGAGATCTTCTCGATCAGGTCGAGTCGATCCTTCGGGCCGACGATGCCGGCATCGAGCATCTTTTGGTAGTGCACCAGGTTGGCCCGAATTTCCTTTTCTTCTGTGGCAGCGCTGGCCAGTCGTTCCTGCGCGGCGGTTCGCTTTGCCAGGGTCCCTTTGCGCTTTTCCTTCGCAATCCCGACATATTGTTCCGAGACCGTGATCGCGGCGATACCGATGGCGATGAGGATGACGGCGCCGGCAATCGGCCAGCGCAGCCGCTTGATGTCACCCTTGCCGATGATCATTGCGTGGCCCGCTTGCTCAGTATCAGTGTGAATAGAGGAGTCTCGGCGGCGCGGTCCGCCCCGATGTCCCCTGACAGCGCCTTTTCGGCGTTGATGTCGAACGGCAGGCGCCGACTGACGACTTCGATGCCCGGCTGTGCGCGAAGTGCGGTCACGAACTGGTCGACAATCAGCGTAATGGCACGATAGTCGTTGTTTTGTCCGGAAATAATCCGCCCGGACAACTGGGCGGATTCCCGCTCGATCCCCATGGGGCCGGCCTTCGCAGCCCCCGATTTGGCTGCCGGGACCGATTTCGCAGCGGGCGCCGCTGCTGATTTTGCCGCTTTGGGTGCATCCTTCCGGAAGGCCGTGTTGACGTTCCAGTCGATGCGTTCGATGTCGATTTGGGGCACCGCTGCCAATGCCCGGCTGATTTGTGCAAGCATTGGCTCGGGGCTGTTAGGTTGCGCCAGTATCACGTCGTAGTTCTCGACGATCACTTTGAGCTTGTCGCTGGGCGCAGGCGTCTGGGGAAACGTCGCCTGCATGCGCGCATACTGCTGCGCCGAAATCGCTTCCTGCCGGATATCGAGATCGGCGGCCTGGTTGATGTTGTAGAGTTCGACGAGTTTCAGACCGGACAGCAGCAGGCAAAAGACGAATGCTGCGGCCCCGATGGTCACCAGCGCAATCCTGGCGCGCCACAGGTGGTAAAAGCGGCGCAGGTCATCGGTAGCGAATTGAGCATCGGGTTGGATGCCAGCGAGCACGTGCAGGAACAGGCTTTCCGCTTCCGACTCATCGGGGGCGCGTTTGAGCTTGGTCAGGCCCGCCGCCGCGTCGAAATCGAGCACCCGGAAGTGCAGACTGGACGTGGATTTGCAGGCGGCGTCATACTGCGCCTTGTAGCGCTGCGGGACGAGGACGATGACTTCCAGCGCCGCAGCCGTCCTCGGGATAATCCGCAGGTTCACCAGATACTGGTGGATGCGGCTGGATTCCGCCGCGCAGATTTCCGCCATTGCCGCCGGGTCGCTGCGGTCGGCGTTGCCCAATCGGGAAAAGCGGATCTGTCCATTCTGGACATACGTTTGCCGCAGGCCGGCGCCTTCCAGACTGACTAGCAGGTAGTCTGCAGTCTTGAGCTCCAGTTTCTTGCCCACCAGGGGGGCGACAAGCGGCATGGAGTAGATGCCGACAAGGCGCGCAGACTGCGCCCGAAGCACTTCCAGCCAGGGCTGGAATTGCTGGGTGTTGGTGAAGGAGCTGAACAGGATCTGCTCTTCGCGACGATCGCCGGTCTTTTCGAAACCGAGGGAGAGGGTGAGCGCGAGGCTGGTGTCGCGATAACGCTGTGCCAGCTTTCGCTGAAGCAACAGCTTTCGATCCTTGCCCCTGACTGCCGGCAGATTTTCCTGTGAAAAATCCTCTTCGACGAGGTCCGCCAGTATGTAGAACAGGCTGCCCGTTCGAACCGAGACATACTCCCCGAAGGCCGCCGCCCCTTCCTCGTTGCCAGGCAGTATCTTGTCCAGCGACAGTTCTCCGCCCTTCCAGTGAAACACTGAAACCTGCTGCGACGTGAAGTAGAGGAGGTGCTTGTCGGCCATGATTCCGCTCAGACCTTGATCTTGCTGATGACGTCGTAGACCGGGCCCAGCACCGACAGCATCACCCACCCAAGGATTGCGCCCAGTACTACCGTCATCGCAGGCTCGATCATGACCTGGATGCGGCCGATCGATTCCTTGACTTCCCTGTTGTAGAAGTACGAGACGTTGAGCAGCGCCGTGTCCAGCGCGCCGGTGGACTCGCCGATGCGAAGCATGCGAATGACCAGCGGCGGAAAAATGCCCACGTCCTGAAACGCTGACGTCACGTTCTTGCCATCGGCAATCTGTTGCCCCGACAACTGGAGCGCCCGCTGAATCACCAGGTTTCCAGCCGTTTCTTCCGAGCTTCGCACGGCATCCAGGACGGTGATCCCGGATGCATACATCAGCGCGAAAGTGCTGGCGAATCGGGACAGGATGATCTTTCGCAGCACCGGCCCGATGAGTGGCAGGCCCAGTTTGAAGCGGTCGAGCTGGTAACGCGCGGCCGGATTCTGTTTTGCGGCAAATTTGATTGCGGCAACCATGATGATGGGCACGATGATGATTGCCCACCAGTAGTTGACAAAAAACGCCGACACTTCGATCAGGATGACCGTCTGTAATGGAATCGTTTGCCCCATGTTCTTGATGAAGCCGACCATCTGGGGAACGAGATAGATCATCAGGAAAAACGTGACCAGCAGCACGATTGATCCGACAAAGGCCGGATACATGATGAGCTTCTTGGTCTGTGCCGCCAGTTCATCTTCCCACTTCAGGCTCTCGGCCAGTTCCTTCAGCACTTTCGGGAGTTGCCCGGTGTCTTCGCCGGCGCGAATCAGGCTGTGAAAAATCGGGGTGAATACGTTGGGATAATCGGACAACGACTGCGAGAGATTCTTTCCGCCGCCGATGCTTTCAAGGACACCCGACAGGACCTCCTTGAAGCGGACGTTTTCAACACTGTCGCGTAGATCCGTCAATCCATCGACAAGGGGCACTCCGGCACTGGTCAGCTGCTCGAGATGGAAGCAAAAATTGATCAGGTCGGTGCGCGTGACCGGGGAGCCGCCGAACGGATTCATGTCCCGCCGGGCCAGTCCCCCGGTAATGAGGTCGAGCCCCATGCGCTGCAGGCGCATTTCCAGGTCGACGATATTCAGGGCTTCGATCTGCCCCATGATCGACTTGCCCTGTGCGTCGATTGCCTTGTATGTGAAGCGTGCCATCCTGGTTTTCTGCGGAGCGCCGCGTGCCTTTACATGCGGTCGGTCAGATCGACGATGCGCATGAGTTCTTCCTGCGATGTCGATCCGTCAAGAACGCGGCGTATGCCGTCGTCCGCCAGCGTGCGGAAGCCCTTCGAAATCGCCGCTTTCAACACCTCGCGCACGGTAGCACGCTGCGCGATCAACTCATCCAGTTCGCCATCCAGCTTGAGGATTTCCATGATTGCGACACGGCCCTTGTATCCCTGGTAGTCGCAATGATCGCAACCTACCGCCCGATATAGCGTTGGCGACCGCTCGGCATTGACGCCGAGCAGGCGACACTCGGCCGCGGTGGCTTCATACGGTTGCTTGCACTGCTTGCACAGGCGACGAATCAGCCGCTGTGCCACCACCCCGATGATGTTTCCCGCAAGAATATCCGGAACGATGCCGATATCGATCAAGCGCGGGATGCTGCCGATGGCGGAATTCGTGTGCAGCGTTGAATACACCTGATGGCCGGTCATGGCGGCTCGAAAGGCCATGGTCGCCGTATCCTGGTCGCGAATTTCGCCGACCAGGATGACGTCGGGATCCTGGCGCATCAGCGAGCGGATGCCGTTGCCAAAATCCATCTTGGCCGCATCATTGACCGACGTCTGCCGGATCAACGTCATCGGATATTCGACGGGATCCTCGAGCGTCATGATGTTGAGCCCGTCGTTGTTGATGTGATTGAGCACGGAGTAAAGCGTTGTGGTCTTGCCGCTACCGGTCGGGCCGGTGACCAGAATGATGCCTTCCGGCCGCGCGATCATTTTCTTCAGGAGTGCAAGCTGGCTTGCTTCCAGGCCGAGTGCATCCAGCGCGACAATGCCTTTTTGCCGGTCCAGAATCCGCAGTACCACGTTCTCGCCGTGTGTGGTGGCCTGGGACGCCACGCGGAAATCCACCTGACGGCCGGTAAGGTTCAATGAAATCCGGCCATCCTGCGGGGCGCGCGTCTCGGCAATGTTCATTTTCGCCATGACTTTCAGGCGCACTGCCATGGCAGGCCAGTAGGTCTTGTGCAGGCTGCGAATCTGGCGCAATACACCGTCAATGCGGTAGCGGATGCGCAGGAAATTCTGCTCCGGCTCAAAGTGAATATCGGAGGATCCGCGCTCGACCGCATCGGCCAGCAGCGCGGAGATCAGGCGGACAACCGGCTGCGAGTAGACATCCCCGGAGGTTTGCAGGCTCTGAAAATCGATTTCGCCCGTTTCGATCTCATGCAGGATGCCGTCGATTGAAAAATCGTGCCCGTAGTATTGCTCGATCGCGCGGGCAATTTCTGTTTCACCCGCGAGCCGGGATTCGATGTCGCTTTCGCCGCGCAATTGGGCGCGCACCTGATCGAGCGCAACGATGTTGTGGGTATCGGAGGTCGCCACGATCAGGCGCCGACGCTCCCGGTCAAGTGCCACCGGGAAGATGTTGTGGCGCTTGGCAAAATCCCGCGGTACCAATTTGAGTGCTGCGGCATCGACGACGATTTGCGTCAGGTCGACCGATTGGAGTCCCAGCTTTTCCGACAGTGCGTCTCGAAGGGTGGCCTCTGACACAAAGCCAAGGTTGACCAGCAGCTTTCCGACCGGCTGGTTGGTCTTGAGTTGTTCAAGCAGGGCGATGCGTAGCTGGTCCTCGGTCAGGATTCCCTGGGCAATGAGAATCTGACCGATATGCCGCTTGGCCTGTTGCGAGGCCACGGCAGGTGTCGCCGGGCGCGGAGAGTTCATTGCCTGACGAGCTCCGATATGCGGTTCGAAGCCAGTGCCTTGTCGAAGCTGAAAGCGCGAGTTTCGGACAGCACCAGGGCCCGGCGGTAGTAGTCGAGCGCCGGCTTGACCTGGCGAAGTTGATCGAGGCTGATGGCCAGGTTGAAGGCAAAGTCTGGATTTTCAGGTTCCAGCGTGTAGGCTTTGAAATAGGCAGCCTGGGCGTCGGGCCAGCGTCTTTGGGCGGCAAATTGGTTGCCGAGCGAAAAATGCAGTTGCCCGACTTCCGGCTGCGACGCGATGAGGGTTTTCAGCCGGCTTTCGGCCTGTATCGGGTCGATGTTGCCGCGCAGGGCGATGAGCCCGGCCATGGCATGGGCGTCGCGCGGATCGGTTTCCAGCAATCGCATGTAGCGCGATTCCGCCAACTCAAAATCGCGGGTCCTGGTGTCTATGGCCGCCAGCCCCAGCAGCGCGTCCCGGTTCGATGGGTCCTGCCGCAAGGCCCTTTCATACTGGTCGCGTGCCGTCTCGATATCCCCTTTTTGAAACGCCGTGTAGGCCCTCTCTATCTGCGGGTCAACGACGTTCGTCGGTGGGGCGATCGTGATGGCGGAGCGTGTTCCCCTGGTGCTACCGTCGCCAGCCTGGGCACGACGGGGAGTACTCCCTGGAGCGGACCGTGCGGAAGGTGTCGCCGGTGCGACAGCTGACGGTGTTGCCGCCGTCACGGTTGGTCTTGCAGGTTGCTGGGGCGGGACGGGTTGCGCGGGGCCCTTGGCTCCAGGCGCTCTGCCCGCCGGAGCAATTGGCATGGGCGTCGGTTGGCCGGCAACCTGCGTGGCAGGAGCCGCTGTCGCAACAGCGGGGGCTTGTTGGTGGTTTGCTGGTGCGGCAGCGCCAGCTTGCGCATTGGCGGCCGGACCTGGGTTCGCTGGGGGTGCTGCCGCCGGCGCTTCTTCTACGCCTTTTGGTGCAGCCTTGGCTGCAGCCGCGTTGTAGAGTGATCGCGGCTGCATTTGCCACCAGACGTAGCCTCCGTAGCCGGCGCCGCAGAGCACCAGGACGCCTATGGTGATGTAAAAAGGCCGCCGAGGGTTGTAGTCCATCTCCTTGACTTCAAACATCTGCCGGGCGGCGGCCTGACTTTGACTGGCACCCAAAGGGCCGCTTTCATGGCCAGGCGCAGCAAGGAGCGACGCGTCGGAATCCATTGCTGCCATGGCCATCGTCTCTCCTGTCGATGCTCCTGCAGTACGTAGTTCAAGCGGAGGCGCATATGCGCTCGAATCAGCAGTTAGGCCAAGCTCAGCCTGAGGCGCACGCGCAGCCGCAGCGGACGGAAGGTCGTGGGCAAGAATTTCCAGAGGCTGCGTGATATCTGGAAGACTTTCCCGCGTGATGACCGGTTCGGTTCGAACTGGGTCGGGAGTCTCGGTGCGCGCCGGCCGAAGGCTTTGCTTCGCAAGCTCGGCCTTTTTCAGCGCTTCAAGTAGCAGGCTCATGAATTCGGCCTAGCGCACCCGTCTCGCAGGATTGGGGCGGGACGTGAAATTTTCATCGGGAAGCAGGGTGCGAAATGCGCGATAGTCGCCGTCGATGCTGGGGTCCTTGACCACCAGGGGTCTCAGGAAGACGACTAGTTCTGTCTTGACATTGGTCCGTGATCGCTGGCCAAAAAGTGCGCCAATGCCGGTGCGACTTGCGCCCGGAATCGAGTCGTCGAATTCGCGCACTTCGTCCTGTATCAGGCCACCCATCACGGCAATCTGTCCGTTGTTGACTTTGATTAGTGACTCCATTTCACGGCGTTGCAGTTGCGGCACGCGATTGGTGATTCCGGCGGGAATGCTGGGATTCGGGTCATTGACGAAGCTCAGAATTCGCGTAAGCGACGGGCGAACGCTGAGTAACACGGTGTCACTCTCCGCGATCTGCGGCGTCATGCTCATGACGAATCCGACGGCGATGGTGTTTGCGGTAGTGTTGAAAGCGATTGTAGGAGCTGCGCCTGCCGCTGTTGCGGCGACGATAGTCGAGTCGATCTTGAAATAGACGATATCGTCGACAACTCGCAGCAGGGCCGACTGGTTGTTCATCACAGACAGTTTTGGGCTGGAGAGCACGCGCACGTTGCCAAAGGATTCGAGCAGCCTCACGGTCGCCGAAATGTTTCCAAGGCTGAACGTCGGGTCCGAGATGCTCCCGGTGAAGAAAGCACCTGATGGTGAACCAGGCAGCGCGGCGGCAGATCCCTGTGACACGCTAAACGGAATTCTCGGCCCACCGCGACTGAGGATTGACCAGTCAATACCCTGCTGGTAGTCATTGTTCAAAGTCACTTCGAGGATCGTGGCCTCGATCAGCACCTGCCGCGTCGCACTAGCCACCACTTGGTCCAGGAATTCCTGCACCTTTTCATGTTGTCGGGAGGTGGCGCGAATGCTCAGCACCCCTGACTCCGGGTTGGCAATGACTGAAGCGGCTTCCCGGAAAGTTGCACTCGGTGTCGAAGGCGCACTGCCTGCAGAGGCAGGTGGTGCTGGTTGTCCCTGAGCTCCTTGAGCGGCGGCGGCAGGGGGGGGCTTGTGGGGCGGTTGCAGCCGGTGCAGCACCAGCGGGTAGAACTTTGTCAGTTTCTTGGAGAAGGGACTTGATGTTGTCGATGAGGACTTTCCAGAACTGGCTATCGACCCTGTTGGTGACTGTCGACGTAGAGGCATTCCCCCCGCCGCCTCCCGCTCCACCAACGTTTCCCGATACGCTAACCGTGCTGGTGCTGGTACGCTCCATGTTCAGGTAGTCGACTCGGTAGATATGCAGATATGGGGAGTCCGGCATGACCGACAGGTTTGGCCCGTTGAGCTCCCAGCGGATGTCCGCTTGCCGCGCAATGCGAGTGAGCAATTGCGGCAGGGTCTGGTCAATGGCATTCATCGTGACAGTGCCCTTGATTCCTGACTGGATGTCGATGTTCAATTTGGCATCGCGTGCAAGGGCAAACAACAATTCCTGCACCAGGACGTTGTTGACTACCACGCTGTAGGTCTCGGGCTTCTGGATGACTTTCGGCCGAGGCAGGTTGGCCGGGACCTGCACCGGAGAGGGTATCGTCCCTGACGGGGGAGGACTTGACTGAGAGACGTGATTCTCCGAACGTGGCAGCGGCGGTGTCGCGCATGCCACTGTGGCCAGCACGAGCAGGACACAGGCACGGCGCATGATGTGGCGAAGCGCGTTAGGCATATGGAGCCAAATCCCTTTCAGAACCTTGACGCTAGTATAGTCACAGTATCGTTTAAGCACATGATTTTAATTAGGATAGTATCCGTCATTGTCGGTTCTGGCTCTGCATTCTTGCAACTGAACGGATGTACGGATTCTGGGATTTGAGGGGCGCTGGCAGTTCATTCAAGGCCGCTCGCGCTTGGGTCGCATCCTGGAACTCTCCATAGGCCGCCCTAAAGTGCTGATGCCCGTCTATCTTTACGCTGTAGACATGCAATTTCTCTGCCAGAACCAGGGCAGAGGCGCGATGAAGAAAACGCTCCATCCGGGGAAGTTGCTCCTCCTTGACCGTAAGCAATTGAATGGATTGAATGTTTCCAGGCGTTGCCTGCAGCCATTCTTGGGTAGCGTCATAGCGGGCCTTGAACAGTTTTCCCTGTCGCATGCCCTTAGTGCTGGCCGCCGGACTCTCAGAGGAGGCACTGGAAGTGGGTATGGTGTCGGGATTCTGTCGCGTTTCTCGGATCGCGCCAACCGCTCGTTCCGCATTGGTTTGGGTTCGCGTCGGCGGAGTGGGTGAGGCAGTCGCCAAAGTACGGCCCCCACTGTCCCCGGGGTTTGATTGCGACGAATGCGTTGCAGGCACTGTCGCCGGCGTCGCTGAAGGTGCCGATTTTCCTTGCGCGAGATCCGATCCGGCGGCCACCGAAGCACCGGCAGGGGTCTGAGTGTTCGGGCCGGACGGGCCGGTCGCGGCGACGGCCGAAGCGGGAGGGCGAAGATCGACGTGCGACTCGAACGTTGATCTTTGGGCGAACCAACCAGCGGCAATTCCCGCTGCGAGGCCGGCTGCAACGCCCAAAGTCGTCAGTCGCAGACGCCCCCACGAAGTTTGTTGCTTGAAGAAGTCAGAGTCACGAATGGCGGCCTTGGCTTCCTTGTCGCTCACCCCGTACGTGTTGTGGGCGAATGCCGCAAGCAGCGATTTGTCGGCAAGAATGTTGACGCGACGGGTCAGGCCTTCGGAGGCGGTGGTAATCAACCGCGTCGCTCCTGAGGAAAACACATTGGGGCCACGATAGCCGGCCGCGCGCATGCGAAAGTCAATGTAGCTGGCAATGTCGTCTCGCACCAGCGGTTCGAGGCGAAAGCTGTGGGTGATTCGCTCTTTCAGCTGCCGCATGTCGGCAGCGTTGAGTTGCTGGTCCAGTTCCGGTTGGCCGAACAGGACGATCTGCAGCAACTTGTGACGGCCAGACTCCAGGTTGGAAAGCAACCGGACTTCTTCCAGTGTTTCCTTGGGCATGGCGTGCGCTTCATCGATCAGCACCACGACGCGTCTGCCAGACGAATACAGCTTGATCAGGTGATCCTGCAATTCCTTCAGCAGGCGTGTAGTGCGTTCAGCACTCAGTTCAAGCTTGAGCTCATCGGCGATGGCGTACAGAATTTCTTCGCGCGACAACGACGGATTTGCCAGATAGATTGTTTCAACCTCGGGAGGCAGCCTCTCCATCAGGACGCGGCTCAACATGGTCTTGCCGCTGCCGACTTCACCGCTGACTTTGACGATGCCTTCGTCATGAGTGATGGCGTAGAGCAGTGCTTCAAGGGTCGCGCCGCGATTTGCCCCCGCGAAGAAGAAATCGGTATGCGGCGTAATGCGGAAGGGCGGTTCGTTCAGGCCGAAATGGCTGAGATACATATGATCAATTCTCGATGGTTTGTGCCAATGGCTATGGCATATTGGAGATTATTATGATCAGAGTGCCCTGGCACAACGTATGTGGGTATCCTATTCGACCTGCTGCCGCTACGGCTGCTTGTGCGCTGATTCCATGCGCGAGTAAAGCGTTGTCCGGTTGATGCCGAGCAGTTTTGCCGCCTGGCTGACGTTGCCGCGGGTGATTTTCATCGCCGCCTCGATGTAGCCCTGTTCCCACGACTGGAGGACATTATCGAGATTGAAGCCCCGCTCCCGCTCCAGATGTCGCCTGGCCTGCTCTATCAGGTCGCCGGGGTCTGAAGGCAGCACCTGCCCGGCATGCGGTTCGGAAGCCGTGTCGAACTCCGGCTCGACCTCGGCCGACGACAGGCGCTGGCCCGCGTGCTTCGTGGTGAGTCGAATGGTGATGTTGCGAAGTTCACGGACATTTCCAGGGAAACGGTATTCGCGCCACGCACAAAGGCCCGAATCGTCAAGCGTGAACGGCGCGAGTCGCGCCTGCTCCGCATACAACTTTCGGAAATGCTCAAGCAACATCACGCTGTCGTCATCCATGTCGCGAAGCGGCGGGACGTCAATCGTGAACACGGACAACCGGTGATAGAGATCAGCGCGAAAATTTCCTTTCTTGATCTCTGCCCGCAGATCCCGGTTCGTCGCCGCCACTACGCGGGCGCGGGAGTATCTCAGCTGAGTTTCCCCGACGCGCTGGAATTCGCCGTTTTCGAGCACGCGCAGCAATTTTGCCTGCAGCTCTAGCGGCAACTCCCCGATCTCGTCCAGAAACAAAGTGCCTTCCCCCGCGTCTTCAAAGTATCCGGACTTGTTCTGGGTTGCACCGGTAAAGGCGCCCTTGACATAGCCGAACAGCGTGGGTTCCACCAGCGTGGGTGCAATGGCTGCGCAATTCAGTGCAAACCAGGGCTTGGACTTGCGAGTCGAGAGCCTGTGCAGCAGGCTTGCCGCGACTTCCTTGCCGCTGCCGGACTCGCCGGCAATCAGCGCCGGAAACGGCGAGTCGGCATATTGACTGATCTGACTTTTCAGTTTGTGCAAGGCCGGGCTTCGGCCGATCAGCGGGTCGCCATCGCCGATGCCCGTGCCTTCCATTTCCGCGGCCCGGAACTGCAGCGCATGAAGCAGGATTTTCTTCAGGTTGTCGGCGTCGCAAGGTTTGGCGACGAATTCCGCGGCGCCGAGCGCACGTGCATGCCGCGCATTGGAGGCGTCGTTCTGTCCCGACAGAACCAGGATCTTCATCGTCGGTGAATGCGCCAGCAGGTCCTGGATCAAGTTGAAGCCCTCATCGGGACGATGCGGCATTGGCGGAAGGCCAAGGTCGACGAGGGCGACTTGCGGAGGCTGATCCAGCTGCCGCAGCAGGCTGATGGCATGCGCGCGCGAATCGCTGGTCAGCACGTCAAAGTCCCTGCCC
>CAXNGL010000058.1:0-12906 GCA_964201515.1 Burkholderiales bacterium | reverse complement strand
TGCTGTGCGCGTTCACCGTGTCCATGACCGCGGCGGCGATCGTGCTCGGCTATATCGCCATCAACATCGCCTACAGCGCCGGCCTCAAGCACGTCGCCATCCTGGATGTGTTCCTGATTGCCGCCGGCTTCATGCTGCGCCTGCTCGCCGGCACGCTGGGAGTCGGCATCGAGCCTTCGCGCTGGTTGCTCGGGTGCGGCCTCATGCTCACCTTGTTCCTCGGCTTCGCCAAGCGCCGCGCCGAGCTGGTGAGCCTGGCGCCCGAGGGCAACGGGTCGCAAGGCGTCGTTGCACCGCAACGCCGTTCCCTCGAAAATTACTCCCCGGCGTTGCTCAATCCGCTGATCGGCATCTGTGCCGCCGGTTCTGCCATCGGTTATGCCCTGTATACGATGGACGCGCAGACAGTGGCCCTGCACGGGACCGACAAGCTGATCTGGTCGCTGCCCTTCGTGCTCTACGGCTTGTTTCGCTACCTCTACGCCATCTATGCACGCGGGGCGGGAGCTGATGCCGCCCGCGATGTGTTGCGCGACCCGCACCTCCTTGGGGCATTGCTCGGATGGCTGGTGCTGAGTCTGTTGCTGATTCGGTGAGCAGGCACATGCTGACGGCGTGACTGCCCGATGACCCCGGATGCAATTCACAGGGGCGGGAGTGTGGGGGGGGGGGCAGCACTCCCCGCGCTGGCAACAGTCGTGTTGACCTGTCGTGTTGACCTGTCGCGTTGACCAAGCGGCCACGGGCGGAATTGGGCATAATCCGCAGCCAGCAACCGCGCTCCGTCCGGAGCCGCGCACGCCAGGGACATAATGAGCGAAAGCGCCGGAATAGCCCGCCTGCAGCACCTCGAGCCGCTTGGCGATGCCACTGCTTATTCCGGCCAGATGCACACGCTGATCGAGCGCTCACCGCTGTTCGAGAATTTCAACCTCGCCGAAATCCGCCTCATGAGCAATTTCATGCGGGTATATCGCGCCGAGTCGGGCATCGACATCATCCGTGAAGGCGACGCCGGGGATTTCATGATGCTGCTGATCGAAGGGCGCATCGAGGTCTTCAAGCAGGACCGCTGGAACTCGCCGCGCCTCATTGCGGTGCTCGACCCCGGCAAGACGGTGGGCGAGATGTCGATGATCGACGGCGAGCCGCGCTTCGCGTCCTGCGTTGCCGCCGAGCGTTGCCTGATGGCGGTGCTCACGCGCGAGAGCCTCGCGCGCATCATTCTCGAGCAGCCGATCCTGGGCGCAAAAATATTGATGGAGCTGGTGATGATGCTGTCACAGCGCCTGCGCCAGACCAGTGCACGACTGGTTTCTTACATGGACAAGTACGAGGAGCGCGACAAATAGTGTTTCAATCACCGGACCGGTGGCGGGCGGTTGGCACGGCCTGACGGTTTGCTGAATGCTTGCTGTGCAAGTGCAAGTGCAAGTGCAAGTGCAAGTGCAAGTGCGCAAGTGCAAGCGCAAGAGATTGCGGGCCGTGGCAATTTTTCAGTGACATCAATTCGACTATTCATGGCAGAATACGCCGCGTCCTTAGAGGAGGGGGTTTCATGCAAATAAAGAACGGCAAGGATTTCTGGGCCGGAATCATGTACATCGGGTTCGGCCTGGCGTTTGTTCTCGTCGCACGAAATTATTCGATGGGGTCGGCGCTGCGCATGGGGCCGGCGTACTTCCCGACCTGGCTCGGGGGGCTGCTGACGTTGCTCGGTGTGATTATCGTGGCGCGTTCGTTCAAGTCGCACCTTGAACACACCTGGCGGCTGTTCGAATTCCGCAACAAACTCTTTTTCGCGAGCGTGGTGATCGGCGGCCTGGCCTACTGGGGACAGGCGCACCTGAACGGCATCTCGCCATGGTTTGCGCAGGCCGTCAACGGCCTCGCGATCGCCCTGTTCTTTGGTGCCTTCGGCAAGCGCTCCCTGTCCTGGATTCTGCTGGTCACGGTGCTGTTCGGTTACCTGCTCAAGCCGCTGGGCATCGTCATCACCACGATTATCCTGGTGTTCGGTGCTGCACTGGCAGGGCACGAGTTCAAGTTCAGAGAAATCCTGTTCCTGTCGATCGGACTGGCGATTTTTTGCGCGGCGGCATTTGTGTACGGCCTTGGGCTTCCCTTCCCGGTTTGGCCAGAGTTGAGGGGATAACATGGAACTACTATTAAGCAACCTTAGCCTGGGCTTTTCGGTCGCGCTATCGCTGACCAACCTCTGGTACTGCTTCATCGGCGTGCTGCTCGGCACCCTGATCGGCGTGTTGCCGGGCATCGGGCCTCTGGCGACCATCGCGATGCTGCTGCCGGTCACCTTCACGCTGTCGCCCACTTCGGCGCTGATCATGCTGGCCGGCATCTACTACGGTGCGCAATACGGCGGCTCCACCACCGCCATCCTGGTGAACCTGCCGGGTGAAACCTCGTCGGCCATCACCATGCTGGATGGCTACCAGATGGCGCGACAGGGCCGCGCCGGTCCGGCGCTGGGCATTGCGGCAATTGCTTCTTTCATTGCCGGTTCTGCGGCAACTTTGCTGATCGCCGTGGCAGCGCCTCCGCTGGCCGAGGTGGCCCTGAAGTTCGGCCCAGCCGAATATTTCTCCCTGATGGTGTTGGGTCTCGTCGGTGCGGTCGTGTTGGCGCATGGATCAGTGGTGAAAGCCGTTGCGATGGTTCTGCTCGGACTGCTGCTGGGTCTGATCGGCACCGACGTCAATTCCGGCGTCGCGCGCTTCACCTTCGGCGTGCCGGAACTGTCGGATGGCCTGGGCTTCGTCGCCATTGCCATGGGCACTTTCGGTTTTGCTGAAATCATCCTCAACCTGGAGCAGGGTGAGCACCGCGAAGTGTTCACGGCCAAGGTCGGCAAGCTGTTGCCGAGCATGGATGATTTCATCTATTGCGTTCCCTCCATCATCCGCGCCACCTGCCTCGGTTCGTTCCTCGGCATCCTGCCGGGCGGCGGCGCGCTGCTGGGTTCCTTCAGCGCCTACGCGGTGGAGAAGAAACTGACCAAGGACCGTGAGAAGTTCGGCAAGGGCAACATCCGCGGCGTGGCGGGTCCCGAGGCGGGCAACAATGCCGCGGCGCAGACCTCGTTCATCCCAATGCTGACCCTGGGCATTCCGTCCAATGCCATCATGGCCATGATGATCGGCGCCATGATGATCCAGGGCATAGCTCCGGGACCGCAGGTGATGACGCAGAAGCCGGACCTCTTCTGGGGCATGATCGCCTCCATGTGGGTGGGCAACCTCATGCTGGTGATCCTGAACCTGCCGCTGATCGGCATGTGGATCAAGCTGCTGACGGTGCCCTACCGCCTGCTGTACCCGGCCATCCTGCTGTTTTGCACGGTCGGCGTGTACTCGGTGCAGAACAGTGCCTTCGACTCGATCCTCACGGCCTTGTTCGGGCTGTTCGGCTACATCTGCGTGAAGACCGAGAGCGAACCGGCGCCCATGTTGCTCGGTTACATCCTCGGGCCGCTGATGGAGGAGAACCTGCGGCGCGCCATGCTGCTGTCGCGCGGCGACCCGACGGTGTTCTTCCAGCGCCCCATCAGCGCGGTCATGCTGACCCTGGCTATCCTGCTGCTCATCGTTATCGCCCTGCCGTTTCTGCGCAAGAAGCGCGAGGAGGTATTCGTCGAGGGCGAAACCTGATCGGGTTTCGTGGCTGGCTGGCCCCAAAGGACGCACCGCGAGTGCGTCCTTTTTTTTGAGGTGAAATTCGTGCCTGAAACAACCCTGCACGCTTCTCGTTGGCGCACAGCGCTCTGCCTCGCCTTGATGGTCGGCTCATGTCTCGCCGGTGGCGCGGCCACGGCACAGCCCTATCCGGTGAAGCCCATTCGCTTTGTCATTCCCTACCCGCCCGGCGGCCCGCTCGACCTGATGGGGCGCTTGATCGGTCAGAAGCTGACGGATGCCTGGATGCAGCCGGTGCTGGTGGAGAACCGCGCCGGCGCCGGCGGCAACATCGGCGCCGACGGGGTGGCGAAATCGGCGCCCGACGGCTATACGCTGCTGATGGGCGCGGTGGCCACGCACGCCATCAACCCCAGCCTCTACCGCAAGATCTCCTACGATCCGTTCAAGGATTTCGTGGCGGTGGCCCTGGTGGCGCAGGTGCCCAACATCCTGGTGGTCAATCCGCTGGTGCCCGCCAGCAATGTGCGCGAGCTGATTGCGCTGGCGCGCACCAAGCCGGGCAATCTCAATTTCGGTTCCGGCTCCACCGGTTCCACCGGGCACCTTGCCGGCGAGCTCTTCAACACCATGGCTGGCGTGCGCATGACCCATATTCCCTACAAGGGCGGGGCGCCGGCGATGCAGGACCTGCTTGGCGGGCAGGTGCAATTGATGTTCGACAACCTTGCCAATTCGCTGCCGCAGGTCAAGGCTGGCAAGCTGCGCGCGCTGGCGGTGACCACTGAAAAACGCTCGCCCTTCGTGCCCGACATACCCACGGTCGAGGAATCCGGCCTGCCGGGGTTCGACCTGACAACCTGGTTCGGTGTCTTCGTGTCCGGCGGGACGCCGCGCGAACTGGTGATGCGGCTGAATGCCGAGATCGTGCGCATCCTGGCGCTGCCTGACGTGCGCCAGCGGCTGGAGGACATGGGCGCCGCGCCCATCGCCAACAACACGCCGGAGAATTTTGCCGCCTTCGTGCGCCGCGAGTACGACAAGTATGCGAAGGTGGTGAGGGAGTCGGGGGCGAAAGCAGATTAGAGGGACCGCACGGCCTGCTACGCAGGCTCGGCGGGGTGGGACCGCGTGGCTTGCTACGCAAGCTCAGCCACGCTGTTTGATGTGGGACCGCCCGGCCTGCTCCGCAGGCCCGGCGGTGCTGCTTAAAGCGGGACTTTTTGGTTTACGCTGCACAGACTCGGCCAGGCTTGGCCTCCCACCACATAGTGCAGATTCATGGATCAGCGGTTCTTCCCCTGTTGCCACAGCACGTCCGATCCGCCGCCGGCGCGATTGAGCACGCGGCCGAGCACGAATAACAGGTCGGACAGCCGGTTCAGGTAGACGCGCGAGACCTCGCTCACCGCCTCGTGATTGGCGAGCGACACCAGGGCGCGCTCGGCGCGACGGCACACGGTGCGCGCGAGGTGGGCTAGGGCGGCGGCACGCGTGCCGCCGGGGAGGATGAACTCCATCAGCGGCGGCAGGTCGGCGTTGAAGCCGTCGAGCAGCTTTTCCAGGCGATCAACCTGCACGTCCTTCATGCTGCTGTGGCCGGGAATGCACACCTCGCCGCCGAGGTCGAACAGATCGTGCTGCACGCCTTCCAGCGCCGCGCGCACGCTATCAGGAAGGGTTTCGGCCAACAGCAGACCGATGCACGAATTCAGCTCGTCGACCTCGCCCAGCGTGCCAATGCGCAGCCCATCCTTCGGCACGCGAGATCCATCGCCGAGGCCGGTCTCGCCGGCGTCGCCGGTGCGGGTGTAGATCTTGGATAGTCGGTGTCCCATGTTCTTTGTCCTTTGAGAAATGATCAAATTTGGCAGTGGCACCACAGCGCTACTGCATCAATACCGTAATTGTTATCGGGATAGTCCGGCCGCCGCGACGCGATCCCTGGCCGCCGGTGTGGCGACGCGGGTCTTCGACGCGATGGCCGCGAGGATGCGTCCGAGCTGTTCGCGCGTGGCAGTTTCTGCCGCGGCAATGACCTGCCGCCGGTAATCCGCGGACATGCCCGCCGATTCCCCGGTGTCCGGATGGATGAGTGCGTCCGCGTCACGCGCTTCGGCGTCCACCATGCGCAGGCGGTATTCGTAATAGCCCCTCCAGCGCGTGCCCTCGTCCATGCGGTCGCGGCGCACGATGACATTCACCCCGATCACCACGTCGGCACCCATTGCGCGCGCGGCGCGAATCGGCACCGGGCTGACATCGACGCCATCCACGTAGGCTTCGCCGCCGATCACCGGCCAGATGAAGCGCCAGCGAATGGCGCTCGATGCGCGCACCGCCAGCCCGGCATTGCCGCGATTGAATACCGCCATGGCACCGTCTGAGGCGCGCGTCGCCACCGCGGCGAATTCGCGCGGCAGGGCTTCGATGGCGCGCCCGTCGAGCTGCCGGTTGACGAAGTCTTGCAGGGCCATGCCGCGAATCTTGCCGCCCTCCAGCAGCGCCACGTCAAGCAGCGACAGGGGTTCGACGTCCATGGCCAGTGCTTCCAGTGCACGGCCGTCATGGCCGGATGCGTAGAGGGCGCCGACCACGGCCCCGGCCGAGGTGCCGACGATCAGGTCGGGCCGGATGCCGGCCACCTCCAGCGCCTTGATCACGCCGACGTGCGCGAAGCCGCGCGTGCCCCCCGAACCGAGCGCCAGCGCGATCTTGGGGCGGCCGGCGACAGCGGGCCGGGCCGGCGCCTGCGAGGGCTCGGCCAGATGCGGAAATTCCATGGGCACGGTGGCGCAGCCGCCGGCGGCGAATATCGCCAGCACTGCCACCAGTGCCAGCAGCCGCCATTTTCCCAAGGGATTCATGGCGCGCATGGTGGACCGATACGGGGAGGAATTCAAGCGCTGTCGCTCGGGATACTGGGAGGTTCTAGCCGCGCGGCCCCGCCCAGCCGCGCGGCCGAGCCTGCGTAGCAGGCCGCGCGGTCCCGCCCTAGCAGCGCGGCCGAGCCTGCGTAGCAGGCCGCGCGGTCCTTCCTACTACACCGCACCGCTTTGCTTCAGCAGCTCGGCCAGCGCTGTGGCGAACTGCGCGTAGCCGGCGGCGTTGGGGTGGATCAGGTCGGACTTGAGCGCGTTGTCGGTCAGGATCTTCTTCAGTGCCGACTCCTCGTAGGGAATGGCGAATTCCGAGGCGATGTCGGCGTAGAAATCCGGCGCCGAGGGAAAGAAGCCCGGCTTGGGCACGCCGACCAGCATCACGCCGGTGCCGCGCTGGCGCGCCAGGCGGATCATGGCGCGCAGGTTGTCCGCAACCTGGGTATCCGAGAGGCGGCGCAGGAAATCGTTGCCGCCATGGCACAGGATCAGCAGCTTGGGCTGTACCTGGTCGAGCACACCGGGCAGGCGCGCAAGCCCTGCGGAGGACACCTCGCCTGGCACGCCGGCCGCGACCACCTTGCGGCTGACCAGGCGTTCGAGTTGTGCCGGGTAGCTTTGTCCGGCGCCCGCTCCCGTGCCGAAGGTGAGGCTGTCACCGAAGGCGAGGATGACGGCATCCGGCGACAGGCGCTCCAGCGTGGCCTTGGCGCGACCGCAACCGGCCAGCGACGCAAGGGCGCCAAGGGACGCCAACGCCAGCAGCGAGGCCCCGCGCCCGAGAAAGTTGCGCCGCGAGAACACCGGAATTTCCGGCCTCACTGTCATGAATTTCTTCACGGGGACGACTGCATGAACGCGATCAGGCGCTGGTTGTAGGCCTCGGGCACTTCGTACTGCGCCCAATGACCGGCGCCGGCGAGTGGCTCGACCTGCACCTGCGGTGCAGCTTCGCGAATGCGCGCCATGCGCCATTCCAGCGACGGTTGCTGCAGGATGTCGCTCTCGCCCACCATCACCTGCAGCGGGCACTGGATCTTCGGCAGTGCGTCCAGCAGCACCGGCAGGGAGCCCGCCAGCGGACTGTGGAAGACGCTGTGGGCGATGTTGTATTCCAGCAGGTCGACGGTGTGCTCGGTGAGCCGCGCCGGGTCGGCGATCTGGTTGGTGCCCAGGTTGTGGCGGAATACGTCGCGCCGCGCCTCCACGGAGGTGACGCCGCGCAGGCTCTTGCGCTGCTCGCGCCCGTTGTCGCCGTCGTTGCCCCAGCCCGCCGGGGCGAGCAGCGACAGGCGCCGGACCTGCGTGCCCAGGTGGTGCGCAGTGAGCATGGCCGCAGTCTGCGCGCCAAAGGAAAACCCGGCGAGCAGGAATGGCCGGTCGCCGGTGATCTCCACCAGTGCCTTCGACAGCAGCGCGAGATAGTCCGCGTAGGGCCATTCGCGCGGCACCGGCTGTGACTCGCCGAATCCGGGCAGGTCGAGCACGTGGAGCGAGAAGTGTTGCGACAGCGGGCCGATGTTGTGGATCCAGTGGCACCAGGAACCGCGCCCGCCATGCAGCAGGACCAGCGCGGGCCCCGTGCCGATGCGATGCACGGCCACGCCGTGGTGCAATTCCAGGCGCATCGCGGCCAGGCCCGCGGCCTCGCGGTGTTGTTGCAGGCGATCGCTGGTGCGCGCCCTGGTTTCTGCGCCGGTCGCGGCATTGGTGTGTGCGTTCATCGCGTCTTTCGTTTCTTGATTGCCGGCGCCAGGCGGGATATTGCGCGACATTGCGGGACGGGCGCGCTGCCTCACAGGCCCAGTCGCCTGGCCTCTTCATCGAATACCACGGCCACGCGGCCGATGGCGTCACGTCCCAATACCGCGGCCAATGCCTCCTTGCAGCGATCGAAGGGGAAGGTGTGGCTGATCTCCGGCCGCATGCGCCCTTCGTTCACCCACTGGAACATCTGGTTCATGGAATGGCGCACCAGGGGCTCGTACACCTTGCCCATGTCCTTGTGCAGCTTCGGGTCGCGGCCCCACTGGCCGCAGTAGTAGCCGTAGTTGAGCGCCAGCACCTTGAGGTTCTTCACCAGCAGGATGTTGGCGGGGATCTGCGGGATGGTGCCACCGGCGAAACCGATCGGCACGATGCGGCCCTCGGGGGCCATGCAGCGCAGCGACTGCATGAACACGTCGCCGCCCACCGGGTCGTACACCGCGTTCACGCCCTGCTCGCCGGTCAGGGCCAGCACGCGCTCGCGAAAATCCTCGACGCGGTAGTTGATCACTTCATCGGCGCCGTGGTCGCGGCACATGCGCATCTTTTCTTCCGAGCCGCAGGTGGCGATGACGCGCGCGCCGAGGATCTTGGCGATGTCGATGGCAGCCAGTCCCACGCCACCGGCGGCGCCATGCACCAGCAGCGTCTCGCCGAACTGCAGGTGCACCCACTGCGGCCATACCAGCGCGGCGTAGGAGGTGATGGCCGAGGTGGGCATGCCGATCGACTTGTAGAAGGGCAGCGCATCGGGGATGTGATAGGTGCGGTATTCCGGGGCGACGCATTCGTCGGCATAGGCGCCGAAGTTCACATGGCACACCACGCGGTCGCCGACCTTGAACTGCGTGACGCCCTCGCCGATGGCCGACACATAGCCGGCGTTCTCGATGCCGGGCACATGCGGCAGGGTGGGCTTGACCTGGTACTTGCCTTCGACCCTGAGCGACATGGCGAAGTTCATGCCGGTGGCCTGGGTGCGCACCTTCACCATGCCAGGCCCCGCTTCAGGCGAGGGCCAGTCGTCCTCGATCTCCAGGTTCTCGAACTTCGTCCACTGCCTGACAACCAGAGCACGCACGGCGGGAATCCTTTTAACGATGAAGAAGGTGGTGATGATGCGGGGGGGGGCACGCAGAGGCAGGCAAGCGCAGCGATTATAGCCGCCGGCACTCGTCGTCCGGCGGCTCCCGGGTCGTGCACGGGCAGCGTGATGGCCGTAGCAATGCTAACCTTCGACCGCTTCGCCGCTGAATCTGAGTCGAACCCGAACTGGAGCATGAACCGCATGGCTGACACCCTGCCGCTTGCCGGTATTACCGTGGTTGAACTGGGCGACAACGCCGCCGCGCCTTTCTGCGGCCAGGTGTTGGGGGACCTCGGCGCGGATGTCATCAAGATCGAGCGTCCCGGCGTGGGCGACCCGTCGCGGCATTTCGCCAAGCCCGACTGGAACGGCCTGTCGCCGATGTTCGCCGCCATCAACCGCAACAAGCGCTCGGTGGTAGTCGATATCAAGGACCCGCAGGACCTCGCGCGCCTGCACGCGCTGATCAGCGACCAGGCCGACGTGTTCTTCCACAACCTGCGACCGGGGACCTCGGCCAAGTTCGGCCTGGACAGTGAATCGCTGTTGAAGCTCAACCCGCGCCTGGTGTACCTCGAGCTCGGGGCCTTCGGCAATCGCGGACCGCTGGCCAAGGCCCCCGGCTACGATCCGTTGATGCAGGCCTTCGGCGGCATCATGAGCGTGACCGGCGAGCAGGGCCGGCCGCCGGTGCGCGTGGGCGTGCCCATCATCGACTTTGGCGCCGGGCTGTGGAGCGTCATCGGCATCACCTCGGCGCTCAACCGCCGCCACACCACGGGCAAGGGCGGCGTGGTGGACGTGTCGCTCTACGAGACGGCGCTGGCATGGATGAGCTTTCTCTCGGCCGCCAACATGGCCACGGGCGAAATGCCCGCGCGCCTGGGTTCCGGCACCGTCATCACCGCGCCTTACCGCGCCTACGAGTGCGCCGACGGCTACCTGGTGGTGGCCGCCGCCAATGACCGGTTGTACGCCAAGCTGGCACAGGCGCTGGGGCATCCGGAGTGGAGCACCGATGCGAAACTGAACGGCAACATCGCGCGCGTGCAGAACCGCGATCACTGCGACCAGTTGATCGGCGACATCATGATCACCGCGCCACGCGCCGTGTGGCGCGAAAAGCTCGATGCCGCCGGGGTGCCCAATGCGCCGCTGCAGGATATTGCCGAGGTGCACGCGCATCCGCAGACGGCGGCGCTGGGCATGCTGCTCGCCACCTCTAACCCGGCGCTCAAGCTGATGGGCGTACCGGTATCATTCGATGGCGAGCGGCCGCAGGTGCGGCGCGAGCCGGCCCCGCTGGGCGCGCATACGGAAGAAGTGCTGGGAAAGTTCGGCGAGAAACCTGGCCCGGCGTGAAGGAAAGTCGGTCAGCGTGATGTAGCACGCCCCCGAGAACAAGGTATCGGGCAATCAACGAGGAGATGAACATGTCAAATGCGACCGCGAACCAAGCGCCCTTCAAGGTGTTCTGGCAGCCGGGCTGAACGTCCTGCCTCCGGACCAAGGAGTTCCTTGGCAAACACGGCGTCCCCTACATCTCCATCGACGTACTGGCCGATGCGGCGGGGCTGCAGGCATTGCGCGACCTGGGCGCGCGCAGCGTGCCCGTGGTCTCGCGCGGAGATAAATGGGTGGACGGCCAGGCGCTGCAGGCGCTGGCGGACTTCGTCGGCGTCAACTGGACGCACCGCATGCTCGCGCCCGCGGAACTCGCCAAGCGCATCAATACCGTGCTGAGTGCGGTCGCCCGCTTTGGCGCGCAGCTGCCGCAGGACAAGCTCGCCAGCATGCTTCCCAACGGCTTTCGCTCCTATGTGTCGCTCATCACGCACGTGGGGCAGATCGTCGAGGCCTATCTCGATTACGTGCAGCATGGCGTGCGGCTGGAGGAGTCGGCCTATGTGAAACCGGTGCCCAAGAGCGTGGTCGTGCCGGCCGACATCGCGACCTTCGAGCTGTCTGTCCTCGAGCGGTTCAACGCGTGGTGGAGGACGTCCGGCGACAAGACCGACTATGCCGCCCCGGCCAATGTGTATTACGGCGAGCAGACGCTGCATGAATTCATGGAGCGCAGCGCCTGGCATGCCGCGCAGCACACGCGCCAGGTGCAGTTGCTGCTTGAAACCCTGGGCGTCACTCCCGATCGGCCGCTCGCCAAGGAAGACCTCGCCGGCCTGCCGCTGCCGGAGAATGTCTGGGACGACAAGATGGTTTTTACCGCTTGAGAGCCTGTTTCACCAGCGAGGGCGAAGTCACGTAACTGTGTCCCCTCGAGTTCCCCGGCTTCGAGGGGCCGTTCCGATCATTCTGAAGTATAAGTTTCGCGGGGTGGCGCATGCTTGACCCCGCCGCCGCCCTGTGGTCTGAGGCATACTTGAGCGCGACGCAGCACGGCACTTGGCAGCCGTGCTGCCCCCTCTCCGGAAAGGCCGGCCCATGCCCAAGTTCTGCGCCAACCTGACGCTGCTGTTCAACGAGTTCGAGTTCCTCGACCGCTTCGATGCGGCGGCGCGCGCCGGCTTCAAGGGCGTGGAAATCCAGTTCCCCTATGCCTGGGACAGCACCGTGGTGGCCGAGCGCGCCCGCGCGGCGGGGGTCGAGATCGTTCTCTTCAACCTCCCGGCCGGGGACTGGGCCAATGGCGAGCGCGGCATCGCCTGCCTGCCCGCGCGCATGTCGGAGTTCCGCGATGGCGTGGGCAAGGCCATCGAGTACGCCCGCGTCACCGGGTGCAGGCGCCTGAACATCGTCTCCGGCATCGCGCCGCCCAAGCTGCAGGAAAAGACGCTGCGCGAGACCTTCATCTCCAACCTGCGCTTCGCCTCCGACGAATTGTCGCGCGCCGGCATTGAGCTCGTCATCGAGCCGATCAACACGCGCACCATCCCCGGCATCTACGTTCGCTACAGCGGGCAGGCGCTGGCGCTGATCGACGAGGCGGCGGCCAAGGCCAAGCTGCAGTACGACGTCTTCCACATGCAGATCATGGAAGGCGACCTGGCCAGGACCATCGAGGCGAACATGGCGCGCATCGGCCACATGCAGGTGGCCGACGTGCCCGACCGGCATGAGCCCGGCACCGGCGAGATCAGTTACGCTTATCTCTTCGATCTCATCGATCGCCTCGGTTACACGGGCTGGATCGGCGCCGAGTACAACCCGGCGCATGGCACGCTGGCGGGGTTGGGATGGGCGCAGCCCTACCTCGATACGCAGGCCATGCGCGATGCGCATGCCTCGCACGTCACGGAAGCTGGCGCAGGTGGCGATGCCATTGATGCCACCGGGGACACCGATGCTGCCGATGGGACGCATGGCGGCGGAGGGGCAGCCACGTGATGTTGGCGGTCCTGCGGAGTCGTCGCTAGTGGGCGATCCCGGCGTCAACATCGAGCGCCAGGCGCAAGTACTTGCGCGGCTTGGCGCCATCCTGCCGGCTGAGTCGCTTCTTTACGCGCGCGAGGACACGCGGCCCTATGAGTGCGACGGCCTCTCCGCCTATCGTCAGCAGCCC
>CAXNGL010000057.1:0-12955 GCA_964201515.1 Burkholderiales bacterium | reverse complement strand
CGCCTGCCGCCCGTTCCATTGCAGCCACGCCGTGCCGTAGAAAGCCAGTTGGGTCGCAATCACCAGCGTCACGCGCCAGCGCGCAAACCAGCCGCTGACGGCGCGGGGATGGATCTTCTTGCGGATCTCGTAGAGCGGCTGTTCGTCCTCCGGCCCCTTGGGATGGAATTGAATCTTCTGCACCGTATCGACCATGCGGCTACTTCTTAGTCGCCTGCTTGAGCTCCGGATGAGACAGCCCGTAGACATAGGCGGCGAGGATGTGCACACGCGCTTCGCCCAGGAAGTCCTTATGGGCCGGCATCACGTTGTTGCGACCCTTGATGATGGTTTCCATGATCACCGGCTCGGTGGAACCGTACAGCCACACCTTGTCGGTCAGGTTGGGGGCGCCCAGCGCCGGATTGCCCTTGCCCTCTGCACCATGACATGCCACGCAGTTCTGCGCGAACAGTGCCTTGCCGCGCGATGTGCGGATACTGTCGCTGGCGAGGCCGGACAGCGAGCGGACATAGTTCGCCGTGTCCTTCGCGCCTTCGTCCCCCAGCGCCGGACCAAACGGCGGCATGACACCGTTGCGCCCATTGAGGATCGAGGTCTTGATGGCCTCGGGCTCGCCGCCGTACAACCAATCGCCGTCGGTGAGGTTGGGAAAGCCGCGACTGCCGGCCGCATCGGACGCGTGGCACTGAGCACAATTGTTGACGAACAGCTTCTGGCCAATGGCACGCGCCTCGGGGTCGGCTGCCACCTGCACCAGATCCTGCGCGGCGTACTTCTGGTACAGCGGGCCGTAAATGTCTTCAGCCGCCTTCATCTCCTCCTGGTATTGCCCGATCGATGTCCAGTTCCATGCGCCCGCATGGCCGCCGAGGCCCGGATAAAACCACAGGTAGCCGAAGGAAAAAATGATGGTGAGGTAGAACAGCCATATCCACCACCGCGGCAACGGATTGTTGTATTCAGCGAGGTCCTCGTCCCACACGTGACCGGTCTTTTCCGGATCGCTGGCGACCTTTCCCCGGCTCATCGAGCGCAACAACACGCCGCAGGCGAGGATGCCCACCACCGTGATGACGCCGATGTAATAGCTCCAGAAACTGCTGTTGAAATCGCTCATCGCGCCTCTCCATCACGCTCGTCTGTATTGAACGGGTCTTCATTGAACGGCAACAGGGCGGCCTCGTCGAAGCGCGACTTGTTGCGGGCGCTCCAGGCCCACCACACGATGCCGATGAAGACCACAAAGCTGACGGCAGTGATGGCAGAGCGCAGCGTATTCATGTCCATGCCCTGGCTCCTAGCGCGTCTTGACCGAGGTGCCAAGCACCTGCAGGTAGGCGATCAGCGCGTCCTGCTCGGTCTTGCCGGCGAGTTGCGCCTTGGCACCCGCAATGTCCTCATCCGTGTACGGGTGGCCCAGGGTGCGCAACACCTTCAACTTGGTGTCGATATCGGAGGCATCCGCCGGCGATTTCGCCAGCCACGCATAGGCCGGCATGTTGGATTCCGGCACCAGGTCGCGCGGATTGTTGAGATGGATGCGGTGCCAGTCATCGCTGTAGCGGCCGCCCACGCGCGCGAGGTCCGGCCCGGTGCGCTTGCTGCCCCACTGGAAGGGACGGTCGTACACGAATTCGCCGGCCACCGAGTAGTGGCCATAGCGCTCGGTCTCGGCGCGGAATGGACGGATCATCTGCGAATGGCAGTTGTAGCAGCCTTCACGCACGTAAATGTCGCGCCCGGCCAATTGCACTGGCGTGTACGGCTTGAGGCCTGCCACCGGCTCGGTGGTGGACTTCTGGAAATACAAGGGCACGATTTCCACCAGGCCACCCACGCTCACCACCAGGATCACCAGCAGGATGAGCAGTGCGCTGTTTTTTTCGATCAATTCATGGCTGAATTTCATCTGTGTTCTCACTGGGTTCAAACTGCGGCGTGTGCGGCAGCAGGCATCGGAATCGGCCCGTCCGCGGCCTTGCCGACGACGGCCGTCTTGAAGACATTCCAGGCCATGATCAGCATGCCGACGAAGTACAGCAGCCCGCCGATCAAGCGGATTGCATAGAAGGGATAAGTGGCCTTGACGCTCTCCACGAAGCTGTAGGTCAGCGTCCCGTCCGCGCTCACGGCACGCCACATCAAGCCCTGCATCACCCCGGCAATCCACATGGCGGCGATGTACAGGACGATGCCGACGGTTGCGACCCAGAAATGCAGGGTGATGAGGCGCACTCTCCACATCTCGACGCGACCGAACAGCCGCGGGATCAGGTAATACATGGTGCCCATGCTGACCAGGCCCACCCAGCCCAGTGCGCCCGAATGCACATGGCCGATGGTCCAGTCGGTGTAGTGCGACAGCGCATTCACCTTCTTGATCGACATCATCGGCCCCTCGAATGTCGACATGCCGTAGAACGACAGCGACACCACTAGGAATTTCAGGATCGGGTCGGTGCGCAATTTGTGCCAGGCGCCCGATAGGGTCATGATGCCGTTGATCATGCCGCCCCAGGAGGGCGCCAGCAGCACCAGCGAGAAGATCATGCCCAGCGATTGCGCCCAGTCAGGCAACGCCGTGTAGTGCAGGTGATGCGGGCCTGCCCACATATAGGTGAAGATCAGCGCCCAGAAATGCACCACCGACAGCCGGTAGGAGTACACCGGCCGGCCGGCCTGCTTGGGGATGAAGTAGTACATCATGCCGAGGAACCCGGCAGTCAGGAAGAAACCCACCGCGTTGTGTCCATACCACCACTGCACCATCGCGTCCTGCACGCCGGCGTAGGCCGAGTAGGACTTCCAGAAGCTCACCGGCAACACCGCGCTGTTGACAATGTGCAGGATCGCAACGGTCAGGATGAACGCGCCAAAGAACCAGTTGGCAACGTACAGGTGCGGTGTCTTTCTCTTGAACACGGTCCCGAAAAACACGATGGCATAGGACACCCACACGATGGCGATGAGGATGTCGATCGGCCACTCAAGCTCCGCGTATTCCTTGCCCGAAGTGATGCCCAGCGGCAATGTGATGGCCGCCAGCACGATGACCGCCTGCCAGCCCCAGAACGTCACCGCCGCCAGGGCGTCCGAGAACAACCGCACGTGGCAGGTGCGCTGCACGACATAGTAGGAACTGGCGAACAGGGCTGAACCGCCGAAGGCGAAAATCACTGCATTGGTGTGCAGCGGTCGCAGTCGACCGTAGCTCAACCAGGGACCGAAATTGAGCTCGGGCCATAACAGCTGGGCCGCGATGATCACGCCGACCAGCATGCCGACGACTCCCCATACGATGGTCATGATGGAGAACTGCCGGACTACCGTGTAGTTGTAATTCGTTTGAGCGCTCATGCGTCACCGTCCCGTGGGTGTTCTTCGATGGCAGGATCGGCAGGCTGCGCCGACACTCACCGACGCCATGCTAGGGGACACCGCAAATCGACAGTTGATGCAGATCAAGACCCCGCGAGCTTATGTGGCTTTGCCGGATTGGAGCGCGGCAATGGCAGTGGCCCGCAAGCGTGGCAAAGGAAGCTGCGGACGCGCACAGTGTCACCGTCCCGCCGGCGGTTTGTCATCATCGGCAATGATGGCAAGAGCGGGTCCTTCAAGGTCTTCGAGTTGCCCGCTCTTGAGGGCGTACCAGAACACCACGCCGACCAGCAGCACAAGGACGACGCTGAGCGGGATAAGCAGGTAGAGAATGTCCATGTTGCCGACGCTCCCTAGCGACCGTGCCGCGCGCGCAGGCGCAGCGCGTTCAGGACCACCAGCAGTGAACTGGAGGACATGCCGATGCCGGCGATCAACGGCGTCACCAGGCCCGAGAAGGCCAGCGGCAACACGATCAGGTTGTAGCCCAGCGCCCAGGCAAGATTCTGGCGCACCACGGCGCGCGCGCACTGCGCCAGGCGCACGGCACGCGCGAGATCCATTGGCGAATCGGAGAGCAGGACCGCGTCGGCCCGCACTTGCGCCAAGTCGGAGCCGCCGCGCAAGGCGATCGACACGTCGGCCTGCGCCAGGACCGGGGCGTCGTTGACGCCGTCACCGACCATCGCCACCCGCGCCCCGGCATGCTGCAAGGCTTTCACGTAGGCGAGTTTTTCCGCCGGCGTCGCCCCGCCGCTGACCGCCGCAATCACCAGTTCCGCGGCCAGGCGCGCCGCAACGGCTGGATCATCGCCGGACAGCAAGTGGATGCGCAAACCCATCGCACGCAGGATCGAGATCGCCTCGCCGGCGCCCGGTCGCACGCGATCGCCGAGGCGAAACGCCGCGATCCATCCGCGCTCGTCGCCCAGCCACACCGTGGTATCTCGCGTGTGCACCCACGCCACCGGCGCAGGCAGCCCGTGCAAGGCGGCCACGAAGCCGGCCCGACCCAAGCGGAAGCGGTGCCCCCCGATCAGCGCCTCCATTCCCATGCCCGGTTCGCTGCGGACATCGCCTGACTCCTCCGGGTCGCAGATGCCGGCCGCCTCCGCAGCCTCGGCCAGCGCCCTGGCTGCCGGGTGTTCGGAGCCACGGCCGATCGTCCCCGCCAGCGCAAGACTGCCAGCAGTATCGCGCGATGCGAAGATCACGGTCTCAAGCAGTCCCATGCGCCCCAGGGTCAGCGTCCCGGTCTTGTCGAACACCACATCGGTCGCCTCAGCGAGGGATCCGATGGTGTGGCCGCGCGTGGCCACCAGCCCGCCCCGCGCCAGCTCGCCGGTGGCGACGGTCATGGCCACCGGAAGGGCCAGTGACAGGGCGCAGGGGCAGGTCACGATGAGCACGGAGACGGCGATCCACAAGGCGCGTGACGAATCGATCCACGCCCATGCCAGGCCGGAGGCCAGCGCACAGGCCAGTATCGCAATCACGAACCACCCGGCGGCACGCTGCGACAGGTCCAGCCAGCGTGGCCGCTCGCTCGTGGCCCGCTCCATGAGCCGCACGATGGCCGACAGGGCGGTCTCACCGCCCACGCGCTCGATGCGCATCGTGAATGGGCTGCCCGCATTCACCGAGCCGCCGATCATCGCCGCGCCTGATCGCTTGTGCACCGGCCTGGCCTCACCCGTGAGCAACGCTTCACTGACCATGGCCTGCGCCGACTCCAATGGGCCATCGGCGGGAATTGTCTCACCGGGACGCACTTCAACGCGCTCGCCGGGCTTGAGCAGGGCCACGGGAATCGTTTCGACACTGCCGCCGCCAGTGATCCGGTGCGCGGTCTCGGGTACCAGCCGCGCCAGGTGCTGCAGGGCCCGCGCGGCATGCTGGCGAGCGAGCAATTCCAGGAATCGTCCCGCAAGCAGCAGGAATACGAACATTGCAACCGAGTCGAAGTAGACCGCGCCGTGACCGGCCAGGGTGGACCAGGCGCTGGCGGCAAATGCCACGCCGATGCCGAGCGCCACCGGCACATCCATGCCCAGACTGCGACGTTGCAGGTCGCGCCAGGCCCCGCGAAAGAATGGGGCCGCGGAGTACAGCATTACCGGCACGGTCAGCACCAGCCCGGCCCAGCGCATCAATTGCTCGATGTCGGCGCTCATGCTGCCGGCATCGGCGATGTACACCGGCAGGGCATACATCATCACCTGCATCATGCCGAATCCGGCGACGAACAGCCGCCAGAGCGCCGCCGTGCGCTCGCTCCTGTCGATCAGCGCCGCACGCGATGCCTCGAACGGCCAGGCCCGATAGCCCACGGCGCGCACCGCGGCAATCAGGCGGCTGAACGGCGACCGTGAGGAATCCCAGCGCACGCGCGCCCGGCGACTCGCGTAATTGACGTCGACGCGCACCACCCCCGGGACCCGGGCCAGCGTCTGCTCGACAAGCCACACGCAGGCTGTGCAGCGGATTCCTTCGAGCAGCAAGTCGGCTTCGTGCTGCACAGGGCCCGGCCCGGCGGCATCCGGGACGTGTTCCGGCGCGACCTCGCGCACGAAGCGCGACTGCAGCGCCAGGGAGTCATAGACGCTCAAGTCGTCCGGCAGCCGATCATCTGCGCTGGTACTCGCCATGCGACCTGAAACCGCGTCGCGCAGCCGGTAATAGTCGGACAGGCCGCGACCGGCAATAGCCTGTGCCACCGCCTCGCAGCCGGGGCAGCACATGGCCCGCCATTGGCCCTCGATATGAACGCCAAACAATGCCCCTGCAAGGATAGGCAGGCCGCAATGGAAACATGCGGCCGGGGATGCCGCCGCCGCGGGTTGCGAAATCGGTGTCAAGTCAATGCGCAAGGTGTCCGGCCAGGAAGGTGTTCCGGGTTGTCATGTTCCGCGCGCCACGCACCGGTGACTGCCAATGCTTGAATGCCCATAGTGAGTGCGGACTCTGGATCGGGGCGCCACCCACGCGCGGGGCACGGCAATTCGTGCCTGAATGCTACGGGCCGATACCGGCCGGCGCGTTGACGTGGATCAAGGGTCGTCCGGGGCGACCGCGTGATTGGCCACCATCGCTGGTTCAGCCGGTTGCAATATTCCCGCGAGGCCTTGGCGTGGATAGCGCGTGTGCCGTGTGCCGTTGAGCTCGGGGGTGATAATGCGTAACATCCGCGCATGCTCCAGACAAAGACAGTTGCTGCCGACGATGGGCACGGGGACTTCCGGCGGGAGTTCATCGCCTTTTGCATTGCGCAAGGCGTGTTGAAATTCGGCCGGTTTACCACCAAGTCCGGACGCGAAACGCCGTATTTTTTCAATGCCGGATTGTTCAATACCGGCGCAGCCCTCGACAAGCTGGCGCAGTTCTACGCAAAGGCCATCCTCGCCTCCGGGTTGGCGTTCGACATGTTGTTCGGCCCCGCTTACAAGGGCATTGTCCTCGCCTCGGCCACTGCCATGGCGCTGTCGCGAATGAACGAGGGCGTTCCGGGACGAAACCTGCCGTTTGCCTACAACCGCAAGGAGGCCAAGGACCATGGCGAGGGCGGCACGGTGGTCGGCGCGCCATTGGCCGGCCGCGTGCTCATTGTTGATGATGTCATGACTGCCGGAACGGCAGTGCGGGAATCGGTGTCCATCATCCGGGCGGCCGGTGCCACGCCGGCCGCGGTGGCGATCTCGCTCGATCGTATGGAGCGCGGGACGGGCGAACTGTCCGCCGTTCAGGAAGTGCACAAGCTCTACGGCATGCCAGTGGTCGCCATCGCGCGACTGACCGACTTGCTGGCCTATCTGCAGGAAACACCGGAATTCCGGCAAAATGTCGATGCCATACTGAAATACCGCGAACTCTACGGAATATCTACGGGATGAATCCGATGCCTAAACCACACTCACTCACGGCGCCACCCATGTTTCACGGAACCATAGCGCGGCGGGTCCTGCTGCTGGTCGTCATCGCCTGCAGCATGGCGACCGGTCCCGCGAGCGCCCAGAACCGCATGTACAAGTGCGTGGACGCCAAGGGCAAGACCTACTACACGCAGACACCGCCGACGGAGTGCCTGGGGCGCGACACGCAAATCATCAACAGCAAGAGCGGTTCGGTCGTCACCAGGATCGAAGGGCAGCTGACCCCCGAGCAACTGGCGCAGCGCGAGGAAGAAAAAAAGAAGAAAGCCGAACAGGAGGAAAAGGCGCGCGAGGAGCGGCGCAAGAACACGGCGCTGCTCAACACCTATTCGAGCGAGAAGGACATCACGGATGCGCGGGCGCGGGCGCTCAAGGAAAACGAGGCCGGCATCGCGGCCACGGAAAAGCGCATTGCCGCGGCAGTCAAGCGCCAGAAGGAACTCGACAACGAGAAGGAGTTCTACCTCAAGACAACCGTGCCCGCCAAGCTTGCGCAGGACATTCGCAACAACGAAGTCGACATGAAGAACCAGCAGGAACTGCTCGATGTGCAGAAGAAGCAGGTCAGCACGATCAACGCCAAGTACGATGAAGACAAGCGTCGCTACCTTGAACTGACCAAGGGCGGCACGAAGCGCTGAGCACGTCGATACCGCACTGCAGCACCCACGTTCGTCTGTTCCGGCGCCAATTCCCGGGAGCAAGTTTCAACATGAGGGGAGCACATCCCTCAAGCCCCCTGTGTCGGAATGGCACTTACTTAAGGGTTTTTAGCTCGCCCACTCCTGCTGCGAGCGGTTTACTGAAGATCGTTGTTTTCGTGCGCACGGCTTCATCATCCGCGCGAAAGCGACGATCCGCACCAACGGATTTTTCGTTGGTGCGGGTTTTGGCAGCGCTGCCGCGGGCCAACCGCGTTTTGATACGGATAAACACCATCCGCATAAAAACGCGGTTTCTGAATAAAGCAGAATCGGTTTCTTCCTTGTCCAGGATTTCGGCGCTCAAGAAAGTGTCATTCCCCTGTATCGGGCAGTTGCAAAATGAATCTTGCAACCCCCTCTCAATATCAAATCTGCTTTTCGCGGCCTTCCCAATACGGATCGCGCAAGGCGCGCTTGTTGACCTTGTCGTGCGTGACGCGGGGAAATTCCTGGCGATACTCCACCCGGGCGACGCGCTGGAATTTGCCGAGCCGGGCATTCCCCCACTCCGCCAGTTCGGCTTCGCTCGCCTTGGCACTTTCGCGCATGATGGCAAACAGCAACGGCGTCTCGCCCCATTTGTCGTGCGGAATGCCGATCGCCGTCGCTTCCATCACGTCGGGATGGCGCATGAACACTTCCTCGATGTCGGCGGCGAATACGTTGATGCCGCCCGACTTGATCATGTCCTTGACGCGGCCGGAAATGTAGAGGTACCCATCCTCGTCCATGCGGCCGATGTCTCCGCTGCGCAGGTAAGTGCGGCCATTGGGGCCCTTCCAGATGATGTCCTCGGTGCGTTTCTCATCGCGGTAATAGCCCTTCATCAGGCCGGGGCTCCAGCCGCAGATTTCACCGGTCTTGCCGCGCGCCAGCTGCTTGCCCTTTTCATTGATGATGCAAATGTCGCCGCCGAATACCGGCAGGCCGACGCTGCCCACCTTGCCGTGCGCCATGTCCTCCGGGGTGCACAGCGTGATGTAGCCCTCGGTCATGCCATACATCTCCCACAGCCCCGCGCTCTTGAGGTGCTGGCGGATGCCATCGGCCGTCTTGGTCGGCAGCGCCTGTCCGCCCGACACCAGCATCCTGAGCGAACTGTGGTCGTACTGGTGCAGGGCCGGGGACTCGAGCAGCACGATGAACTGGGTCGGCACCATGAAGACATGCGTGCACTTCTCGCGTTCGACCGTCTGGAAAAAATTCTCGCCGCTGAATTTCTTCAGCAGCACCGTTGTCCCGCCGGAAAAAACGGTGGGCAGCATGTTGATCCAGGTGCCGTTGGTGTACAGCGGCGTGGCACACAGTGACACCGTCCAGCGGTCGATCTCGTGGACCGGGCCCACGCCGAACGAATACATGTGCCGCGCGAAATGGCTGTGCTCGATGCCCTTCGGCACGCCCGTCGTTCCCGAGCTGTAGATGATGTTCATGGAGTCGGTCATCTTCAACTTGACCTTGGGGTCCTTCACGGATCCGCCATCCACCAGCGCTTCGGCCGGTTTCCACATGCCGCCAAGCCCGCCGATGGCGTAGAAACCTTCCGCCTGCACGTTGGTCAACTGGGCCTTGATGGGCTCGATCTGCGGCGCCGTCACCGGATCGGCGAACACCCATTTGGCCTCGGAGTTGTTGATCATGATGCCCAGGGAATCCTGCGCCAGCATGACGTTGATCGGCACGGTGACGCCACCCGCCTTGATGGTGCCCCAGATGAGCTCGAACATCGCCACCGAGTTCTGCATCAGCAGCGCGACCTTGTCGCCCTTCTTCAGCCCCAGGCCGAGCAGCGCATTGGCCACCATGTTGGTGCGGCGATGGAAGTCCTCCCAGCTCTGGCGCTCCTCACCGCACACCACCGCCGGCTTCTTGCCGAAGAATTTCGCATTGATCCCGATTTGTTCGGTATAGAAGATTTCGGGCTGTTTCAGTTTTTTCATGAAGGTCCTCGCGTGCAAATCAGGAGTGGGCGGGCGCGTCCGGGGCCGGGCACGCATGTTCGAATGCGGCGCGGTGCACTCGGTTGATCGGTTGCCGCAACGTCCAGGAAAATATGGCGGGCAAGCTTAGCATAGGCATGTTTGACATCGCGCTATAGCGTGGCTGCCGAGCGGCACCGCGCTACGGGATCAAGCCGATATCGCTCGTGCATAATAGCCCCGCCATCCATACCTCGCGAGGAACATGCCATGCCGCAATTTCTGGTACTTGCCCATGACTTCAAGGACGCCGATGCGCCTGCGCGCCGCCAGGCGGCGCGACCGACCCACCTGGAAAAGCTCAAGCCGCTGATCGACAAGGGCGCGGTGGTCAGCGCCGGCGCCATGCTCGACGAATCCGGCAAGGTTATCGGTTCGATGCTGGTCATGGAATTGGCCAGCCGCGCAGAGCTCGACGAATGGGCGGACAACGAGCCCTATCGCAAGGGCAGGGTGTGGGAGCGCGTGGAGGTCACGCCGCTGCGCATCGTGGTCCGCGACGGCAAGCTCACCGCATAGCAGGCGGTGCGGTCCCTGCCCCATGCAGCGGCGCCGAGCCTGCGTAGCAGGCGCCGCGGTCCCGCCACCTAGCCGAGTTTTCGCTTCAGGATCTCATTGACCTGTGCCGGATTGGCCTTGCCCTTCGAGGCCTTCATCACCTGTCCGACCAGTGAGTTGAATGCCTTGTCCTTACCGGCACGATAATCCTCGACCTGCTTCGAGTTGGCTGCAAGCACGTCGTCGACGAGCTTCTCGATCGCCCCTGAATCCGAGATCTGTTTCAAGCCGCGCTTGTCGATGATGGCATCGACCGCGCCGGATGGATCGCCGGCCCACAGCGCATCGAACACTTCCTTGGCCAACTTCCCCGACAGCGTGCCGTCGCGCACGCGCACCACAAGGGCCGCCAGTTGCACGCTGGACACGGGCGACGCGGCAATGTCGAGCCCGTCGCGATTGAGCGCGGCAGCAAGCTCGCCCATCATCCAGTTGGCTGCGGCTTTTGCGCCATCCGCGCCCAGCTTGCCCACCATCTGCTCGAAATAGGCAGCCGTCTCACGCGATGCCGTCAACATCAGCGCATCGGCTGCACCCAGTGCGTACGTCGAAACGTAACGATCGCGCTTGGCCTGGGGCAGCTCCGGCAATGCCGCGCGCACGCGTTCGATCCAGGGTTCGTCCACCACCAGGGGCAGCAGGTCCGGGTCGGGGAAGTAGCGGTAATCGTGAGCGTCCTCCTTGGAGCGCATCGCATGCGTCTTGCCCGTATCGGCATCGAACAACACGGTAGCCTGGCGGATGGTGCCACCGTCTTCCAGCGTCTCGATCTGCCATAGCGTTTCGTATTCGATCGCCTGCTGCAGGAATCGAAAGGAGTTGAGGTTCTTGACCTCGCGCCGCGTCCCGTATTCAGTCTCGCCCTTGCGGCGCACCGACACGTTGGCATCGCAGCGAAACGAGCCTTCCTGCATGTTGCCGTCGCACACGTCGATCCAGCGCACCAAGGCGTGCAGCGCGCGCGCATAGGCCACGGCTTCTTCCGCCGAGCGCATGTCGGGTTCCGACACGATTTCGAGCAACGGCGTGCCGGCGCGATTGAGGTCGATGCCGCTCATGCCATGGCTCAGTTGCCCGAGGCCCTCGTGCAGCGACTTGCCAGCGTCCTCTTCGAGATGCGCGCGCGTCAGGCGCACCGCCTTCTCGCCGTCCTTGGTGACGATGTTGATCACGCCACCCTGCACGATCGGCGTCTCGTACTGGCTGATCTGGTAACCCTTGGGCAGGTCCGGATAGAAGTAGTTCTTGCGCGCGAAGATGGAGCGCCGGTTCAGCGTGGCATCGATCGACAGCGCGAAGCGGATGGCGCTCTCAACCGCCGCGCGGTTTGCCACCGGCAACACGCCAGGCAGGGCCAGGTCCACCGCGTTGGCCTGCGTGTTGGGCGCGGCACCGAACGCCGTGGAACTGCCGGAAAAAATCTTGCTCACCGTCGATAGCTGCGCATGCGTTTCAAGGCCGATCACGACTTCCCAGCCGGCGGGGATCTTGTGCGCGCTCATGCCGAAGTTCCGGTCTTCATGGTCGCTGCCTTCGCACCTGCAGCCGCCGCAACGTCAATTTCATAACCGGCGGGAATGCGCGCATGCCAATCCGTCGCCTGCTGGTAGCGATGCGCGATGTCCAGCATCCTTGCCTCGGAAAAATAATTGCCGACCAGGTGCAGGCCGACCGGCAACTGCACCCCGTTGTCACCGGCAAAGCCGCAGGGGATCGACAGCCCGGGCAGGCCGGCCAGGTTGGCCGGGATGGTGTAGATGTCGTTCAGGTACATCTGCACCGGATCGGAGGACTTGGCGCCGATGGGGAACGCCACCGAGGGCGAAGTCGGGCCGACCACCACGTCGCACTGCGAAAACGCCGCGGCGAAATCGTTGGCGATCAGCCGGCGGATGCGCTGCGCCTTGATGTAAAAGGCATCGTAATAGCCGTGCGACAGCACATAGGTTCCGATAAGAATTCTCCGCTTTACCTCGGCACCGAATCCTTCTGCACGCGAACGTGAGTACATCTCGGCCAGGTCCCGGTACTCCGCCGCGCGGTGCCCGTAGCGCACGCCATCGAATCGCGACAGGTTGGACGAGGCCTCCGCCGGGGCAATGACGTAGTAGGTGGGCACGGCCAGCCGCGAGGCGGGAAGGCTGACATCGATCAGCGTGGCACCCAGTCCGCGCAGCGCATCGAGTGCGCCCTGCACGGCAGCGCCGACATTCTTGGCGAGGCCTTCGCCGAAATGCTCCTTCACCACGCCCACGCGCACGCCCGCAAGCGGCTTGCCGGCATCCCTGGGCGCAGCCTCGATGTGCCGGGAAAAATCTTCCGCCGGCCGCTCGAGGCTGGTGGCATCGCGCACGTCGAACCCGGCCATGACATTGAGCACCTGCGCAGCATCCGCCGCGCTCCT
>CAXNGL010000056.1:0-13065 GCA_964201515.1 Burkholderiales bacterium | reverse complement strand
GCTGATGACCCCCTCCTGTGGAAAAGTATCGCGATCCACGATCTTGTTGTGTGCCACAAGCAGGGGGCGGACGCTCGCGGGATCCGACAGGTAGGCCAGACGTATCTGCTTCAGAAGATCATCGCCCCGCTTGACGGACTGTTCCACGTGCTTGGATACTGCAACTGCAAATGCGTCAAGGCGGGTTGTTTCTGAACCTTCGTATCTGGAGATTGTGTAATTATTGAACATCATCAGGCCGATGCAACTGACAGCGAGCGCGACAATCGTGATTAGGACCAGCGGGCCACTCAGAATATTCAGCGTGAACGCTATCTGGCTTTTGAACGTTATGCGGGCTGGATAGCCGTTGTCGCGTTTGGCCGGCAGGACATGTGAACGTTGCATTGGATCAGCCTGGAACTGAAACCGTCAGGGGCTGACCCCGTAGGTCTCCCGGCTGGATAGTCTTGAGGGCATAGCCGATGCCGCGGAAGCTGGCGATCATCCGACTGTCGCCAGCGATCACCTTAAATTTCTTGCGCAGGTGGCAGATATGCACATCCAAGCATCGGTTCAATGGGGACCATTCCTGCCCATTCAGCAAGCGGGATAGTATGTTGCGATCGACCGCGTTTCCCATTTCGCGCGCAAGGGCGGCCAGAAGCTGCAGCTCCTTTTCAGTGAGCTTGATCGTGGCGCCGGCCGCATTGGTTACCGTCTGGGACCACCAGTCGATGGTGCAGCCATTGATGGTTAGGTGTCGCGGCTGTCCCGCAGGGCCATTGGTCAAGGGCTTCGCCCGCCGCAGTGCATTGATCATCCGAGCGCGCAGGATAGGGGCCTGGAAGGGCTTGGTGACGTAATCGTCAGCTCCGACATTCAACCCCGTTGCAATCGATTCTGAGGACGAGAGGCCGCTTATCAGGATCAGCGGCACATCCGAGCGTGCTCGGATCGACTTCGCGATGGCAACGCCGTCCTCCCCGGGCAGCAGTACGTCCAGGAGGACGATATCCACAGACTTCTTCTCGATTGCGCTACGCAGCTGCATCCCGGAACTCGCGAACCACAACTTGAACTCCGGGGCAAGAATCTTGCTCAGCAAGTTGCGCATGGCCGGCTCGTCCTCGAGTACTCCTACACGGACAGGCTGGGCCGCGTGGCTCGACGAAAAATGGGTTTGAGGCAGCGCAGCCACCAGAGATGGGGAACTCTTCATATTCTTCCGCAGAATTAAAACCGTACATTTTGAATGAGGCGAGAACAAAAGTCTGTGATATTTTACAAATCTTAAATAAATAGTTTGTGATGGCTCACAAAACTCATAAAAATCAGTTGGATACCTGCGCCGGCATGCGAGATTGTCTATTCCATCGCAGTTGGGGGGGCTGGCGACGTATTCGCCCACGGTGTCGGCGCGGAATCCGGAGTCGTCCCAGCAGTAAATCTCGGTGCCCTCCGCGTTGGCTCGCTTGACAATGGCAGGGTAGGTTTCACGCTGCCATTTCTCGATGGCTTGCGGATCGCGCTGGTACGCTCTCTGCAATGGCTTCTGTGGTGTCAGTCCCAGTTTGGCCGGCAATTCGCCCGCTGCGGTCAGGCCCCGCCGAATACCGAACTTCTTATCGATCGACTCGACCACCACCGCGCGCATCCACAGTCCGAAGTTGGGAATGATCAATAACAGCGCTCAAGATGCGGCCCCATGAGCCGCGCTGGATGCTGGGTGCGGCTGTCTCGGCTGTCTCACTGGCTGCCCAAGGGCAGATGATGGCCGCTGCCGCTTTGACCGACAAAGCACGCATGCCAGGGACTGTCAGCCCCGAGGTCTGAGTTACATAGAACAACTGGGTGTACCTCTCCGTCATTTCGCTTGGAAAAGGTCAGTTGCGGTAACATTTCTCATGCTTAAACGTATCGCTGTCAAACAGCTCAAGGTGGGTATGTACCTCAAGGAGTTTTGTGGCTCCTGGATGGAACATCCTTTTTGGCGCACCAGCTTCGTCATTACAGACCCCAAAGATATAGCCTCCATTCTTGCCAGCAGCATCAAGGAGGTCTGGATAGACAGCGGCAAAGGGCTGGATGTACCCCCCACGGAAACAGCAGTCTCGGTAGCCGAATCCGAGGCTCAGGTTGAGGCTGAGCTTGAAGAAGCCGTAAAGGTCGAGCGCAATGTCGCTGCCGTCTCAATAGAAGCCGAGATGGCCAATGCCAGAAAAATATGCGGGCGCGCCAAAGACGCGGTGATCTCGATGTTCAATGAGGCCCGCATGGGCAATACGGTGGACGCCGCCGGTGCGCAGCTTCTGGTAGAAGAAATTTCTGACTCCGTGTCACGCAACGCCAGCGCACTGATCAGCCTGGCGCGCTTGAAAACTGCAGACGATTACACTTACATGCATTCGGTGGCGGTATGCGCCATGATGATTGCCTTGGCCAAACAATTGGGTCTGGATGAGCAGGAAACCAAGTCCTGCGGCCTGGCTGGTCTGCTGCACGACTTGGGCAAGGCCATGACCCCCATGGACATATTGAATAAGCCCGGCAAGCTAACCGACCCCGAGTTCGAAATTGTCAAAAGCCATCCTGCTGAAGGCCATAAATTGTTGATGGCTGTGCCCAATGTGGACCTGGTTGCCCTGGATGTGTGTTTGCACCACCATGAAAAGACGGATGGTTCAGGCTACCCCGTCAAACTCAAGAGAGACGAGATTTCATTGCATGCCAAGATGGGCGCGGTGTGTGATGTGTATGATGCCCTCACCTCGAACCGGCCTTACAAAATGGGATGGGATCCAGCTGAATCCATACGCAAGATGGCCGAGTGGGTGGAGGGGCATTTTGACAAGCGCGTGTTTCAGGCTTTTGTAAAAAGCCTGGGCATTTACCCAATAGGTTCGCTGGTTCGTTTGGATTCCGGTCGCATTGGCGTGGTGGTGGAGCAGACCAATCACTCGCTTACCACGCCAAGAGTCAAGGTCTTTTTCTCGACCAAGTCTGACATGCGCATTCCCGCGGAAATAGTCGATCTTTCATTGCCCGGCGCAACTGACAAGATTGCCACGCGTGAAGATCCGGAGAAGTGGAAGTTTCACGACCTCAATGAACTTTGGTCGGGTATGACGGGCACGCACTGAGCTGCGCTCACCGCAAGGCAGCGGGTTGTTTCTGGATCAGCAGCCGCGCATGATTGGCATTTCAACCGGTTTGGCGTTGCTGGCGTATTTGCCTGGTTCGCATTTGGCAATGGCCTTGCGATGCAATTCGTCCGGGCCATCGGCAAACCGCAATGTACGTGCGTGTGCCTAGGAGCAAGCCAAAGGAAAGTCCTGGCTCATGCCGCCTCCACCATGCACCTGCATGACCCAGTCTATGACCTGGCAGGCCATGCTGGGCACACCGACCTTGAGAGGGTGCTGAGCCTGCGCTGATTGCCAGGATCCTCACGCACCTGGGCTTGCCTGCGCGAGCCCCGCCACGCGCCCCGGCGCGGCGCCTGGCGCTTTTCCAGGCGGCCTGAGGGTCAAGACAAGACGCAGCGCTGATGATCCGGCGCGGCCTGCGCTCGCGAACAGCGGCCAAAGAGCGTCAAAATCGGCCCCAACCGGTCGACGCTGAGCAAGACAAACCCGCGCGCGAGGAGGACTTCCACCAAACACACGCACCAAACACACGCGATTGACCGCCGGTCGGCTCGGCGATACGGTCGTGCATGGGGAGAAAGGTGGTTTGTATTTCCTATCCCGATGTCACGCAGGCGATCAATAGACCCCGTTCTTTCGCGACTGTCGTGATTTCAAGTACTTCAGGATCGCGAAACCGACAATTCGAGGGCTTTTCGCCCTCTTCTCCAGATCTCAGCAACGGCAGCGATGGGCTACATTGCGGGTGAGCTTTCTTCTTCCTCACTCCTCCTGAGGTGAAAGTCTCTTTGGGCCGATCCTCGTGATCGGCCTTTTTTATGGTGCAACGGAAAACATGACGCAACAGTACCGATCAAGTTGCAATGGAACGGACCGATGGTTGGTTGGATGGACGGTTGGACGGACCGATTGCAGATCAGGGTCAACCCCTCCAGGCGCTTGACACGGCCCAGCAAGAGACGTTCGCCCGACTCAAGCCGCCTCGACGCGGTTGCGTCCGGCTTGTTTGGTCGCGTAGAGCGCTCCGTCGATCCTTCGCAGCAGGGCGTCGCCCTGTTCCCCCGCCCCGAGCTCGGCCACGCCAAAGCTCGCGGTCACTTCGGCAGGCAGCGGCTCGATGCGTGCCGCTGCCAATGTCGCCCTGATACGCTGGGCGGCCGCAAGGGCATTGGCCAGATCGCTATCCGGCATCAGGATAACGAATTCCTCCCCGCCGAAGCGCGCTACGATATCGGTCGGCCGCGTCTGAGCTTGCAGCAGGGCGCCGAACGACGCCAGCACCCTGTCCCCTGCCTCGTGGCCGTAGCCGTCATTGATGCGCTTGAAGAAATCCAGGTCGGCCATGACTGCGCAAAGCCTTGTCCCGCTGCGCTTTACGCGGCTGACTTCGAGCGTGAGTGCCTGCTCCAGCCGGCGGCGATTGCCCACGCCGGTCAGCGCGTCGGTCAGCGATACGGCGACGATCTCCGCCTCGCGTTGCTGCAGCCTGAGGTTCGCTTGGGCCAGTGCGGCCTGGGCGCCGGCATAATCGCGATTGAGTTCCAGCACGCTATCGTAGAGCCGCTCGAGCTCCTCGACGTCGAATTCAGCCAGCACGCGCAAGGCGGCACCTGTCCGCCAGATGCGGGCACGCAGCGTCCTGGTCTTTCCGGCGCAATCCCCGATGGTCAACAGACCGCGATAAATTTCACCATCGGGTCCTGCAGCGGTCGAACTGAGGACTGCAAAAGTCGGTTGCAAAAAGAAATGCGCCACCGATATGCCGGGGCGCGGCGCTCCTTCAGCCTCGATGAGTCGCATGAAACCCGAGTTGGTCTCGAGCAGCACGCCGTTCCCATCCAGAACCGCCATGGCGATCGCCAGCACCGGCGCCAGCTCGGCGACAATCCACGCGCTGGAAGCGCACCGATCCGTCGCGCAGACGAGCGGCGGCGCAGATGATTGCACGCTTGCCGGTTGCGATTGTCCGGCTGCGGATTCAGCACCGTGCATGCGATGAACCGTCACAGTGACGACGACTGCTGCGTCAGTTGGCTGCCGGAGATGACTCGATCGGCATTGCTGACGGCGGCCAGCGCATTCTCACTGTGCCCGTCGGCTCCGACAACGCCGGCCAGCGGTGCAAAGCGGTTGATGGCCAGTCCGCCGATCATCAGCGCCGGCCGCCGCGAGCCGAGGCGATCCTGCATGCCCCGGATCACTGTCTTGACCTGCGGAAGTTGCTGCGCGAATGACACCGACAGGCCCACCAGGTCGGGCTTCCACTCGGCCAAATGCTGCACCAGCGACGCGGCCGGCACATTCGCGCCGAGAAACTGCACGTCCCAGCCGGACAGCAAGAATGCATCGGCCACCATGCGAAGCCCGACCACATGATGGTTGCCCTCCACGCAGGCCAGGATGGCACGCTTGCCGTTCTGCGGCGGCGGCGGCAGGTGCAGCAGACTCACGGTCATGACCGACTGGACGATGGCCGTAGCCATGTGCTCTTGCGCCACCGTTACCTTGTTGGCCTGCCACCCCTCGCCGATGCGATACAGGGCCGGCTGGATGACGTGCAACTCGAAACGCACGAAATCCCGCCCGCTTTCCAGGCAACGATTCATGATGGCAAGCGCTTCGCGCTGGTTTCCCGATAGCAGCGCCGCCTGAAAGGCAGCCGACTCCGGCCAGGCTTCGGCTGATGGCGGACTGGCCGGAGATGAGTCGCGTAAGCCAAGGAACTCCGCATTCGCCTCACGCAGGGCCGCCGCCACGATGTGGCCGTGCGGTGCGCCCATGTGCGCTGCATAAAACTCCGCCAGCCAGTCGAGCGACTGTCCCACATGGGCCGCGGGAATCGCGCGCGCCGCCAGCACGCTACCGAGCCAGCGCAGATACTCCACCATGGGTTGCAGCAGCCCGAACTCCAGAACCGGGCGCAGGAACTCCAGGTGATAACCAAGATCCTGCCGGCAGGCTTCGCGGCCGCGCTGACCGAACCGCTCATACGCCGAACCGTGCGTTGCATAGAAACGCTCCGTCACCGCACCGATCGCCTCGCCCTCCAGGTTCCGGAAGCCCAGCAGACCCTCCGCATCCAGTGTTTGCAGGATGGTTCGCATCGACGCTGCTACTCGGCAAATACTTCGAACAGGCGTATCTCGGTACTTTTGGGTACCAGCTTCAGCCCCTTGGGAATGCCCTTGTGTGACTCATGGTAGTCATGCCCGCGATGCCAGGTGCGGTAACTCTGCTCATCGCTCCAGCGCGTCACGAGCCACACCTCGCGCTCATTTTCGACAGGGCTCATGACCTCCATGCCGAGAAAACCCGGGGCCCGATCCACAAGGTGAGGACGCTGTCGAAAGGCATCCTGCACCTGTTTGGACATTTCGTTGGCAATCGTAAATCGGCTCAGCGCAACAATCATTCTGTGTACCCGCCTTCGTAGTCAGTAGTCGGGCCGACCAGCCGCCTTGCACCATGCGAGGCGCCAGGAATATCCGAGCCCGATGTAAAGGCGGCACGCGAGACAGATTCTTCTGAGCATAAGAGTCTCCTTCCTTCACCGCCCGATTAACGCCCGGTCGCCGCGCTTCGTCCCTCTGGTCAAGGCAACCCTCGAACATCGCGTTCAGGGCCGTCATTGTCCGTCCGCATCAGGCACGCCCGGCAGGCGGGGCGCGCGCAACAGCGGCAATCGTGGTCAACAACCTGGGGCTATCTCTATGCTCGAAAGTTGCTTTGACCAGAGGATCGAAGCTATAACCAATATGTCGACATCCCTGGGCAAAACTTGATGTTGCCTTTGTCGCACGGGAGCGGCGTCGATAAAGCAGCGAACAGGCCGGGAATCACCGCCCAATTCAGCGTCGCCCGTCGTCAGGGGTCATCGTAACCATGGCAGCCCGACGCTTATCTGCCGGGAGGCGATAACGAATCACGCAACGTCTGCTATGCGGCGTCGCTGCTCTGCCCGACCAGCCTTTGCACCACATTGCAGAACACTTCCACGTCGTCGGCCTTGACGATCAGCTCACGTACCCCGGCCGCGGCCGCCTGGGTGCGCAATGCCTCGTCCATGAACCCCGAGGCCACCGCCACCGCTAGGCCGGGGCGGATGTCCCGCACCGCGCGCGCCACCTCCAGCCCCGACAGGCCCGGCATGTTGTAGTCGGTCACCAGTTTGAAGCTTGATTTGCCATGTGCAATCCAAGTGAGATGCAATGCAAAACAGGCTGTCAGGATTAGTTCCGAAAAGATGCGTTTAGCGTGCGTATTATTTATATTATGACAGTATTGTTTACAGCCACGCCGACGCATTGCACACCGGACGCCGGCGTTCGCCGGGTTCCGATCAGGTCGCCGGCCGACCCGCGCCCTCGCCGATCCGAAGCCGCAGGTTGCGCCTGCCGGTGTCGACGCCTTCGAGGATCTGCTCCACCGATTTTGCATTGACGGCCACGCGGCGCAGGGTGCATCGCGAGGACGCATCGTTCTCCGGGGTGTCGCTGTGGAAGCGCCGCCCGTGCTGCATGGCGATGTTGTCCCAGATGACCAGGTCGCCCTCGCGCCAATGATGCGAATACAGGGCACGCGGATCGTGCAGGTGCCGGAACAGATCGTGAACGAGGCGTTCGCTCTTGGCGCTGGTCAGCTCGGACACATGGCTGGTGTGCAGCTCGGACACATACAGGATCGGCCGGGCCTGCAGCACCTGCATCGGCCTACTCGGTGACCATGCCGGTCTGCCTCACCACCGGCTCGAGCACCTTGAAGTCGTTGCGGATGACCGCAAGAAACGCCTCGGGCGAGGAATCAAACATGGGCTCCACGCCGGCCGTCTCCGCTGCCTTCATCACCGCCGGTTCCTTCATCGCGGCCCGGATGGCGAGGTTGATGCGGTTGGCGATGTCGGCAGGCAATCCCGGTGGCGCCACCACGCCCATCCATTGCTCGAGCGACACGTCCAGGCCCGATTCGCGCAGCGTCGGCTTGTCGGGGAAAGTCTTCGAGCGCGTGTTCCCGGTGGTGGCCAGCACCTGCATGCGGCCGGCATCGACATGCACCTTCGGCCCGGCGCTGGCGACGAAGAGCTGGATGTCGCCGGACAGCGTCCCCGCCACCTGCTCGCCTTCGCCCTTGTAGGGAATATGGGTGATCTTCACGCCGGCCTTGGCATTGATCAGTTCGACCGCGACGTGGCCCGTGCCGCCGTTGCCGGTGGATCCGAAATTGAGCTTGCCCGGATTGGCGCGCGCAAATTCGAGCATGCCCTTCACATCGGTAAAGGGCACCTTCACCGATGCAAACAGCGGCAGCTTGAGAATGTAGATCTGCATGATCGGCGTGTAGTTCTTGACCGGTTCGATCTTGAAGGTCGGGCTGGTCAGCGGCTGGTAGACCAGCGTTGCCGGAATGGCGATGCTGATCAGGTAGCCATCGGGCTTGCCGTTCATCAGCTGCGTCATGCCGACGCGGCCGCCCGCGCCGGGACGGTTTTCAACCAGCACGGGCTGCCCGAGCGATTTGCTCATCTCGCTGGCGATGGTGCGCACCCATGCAGTCGCCGCGGACTCGCCGAATGGATACAGCCAGGTGATCGGGCGGCTGGGCCAGGCTTGCGCCTGCGCCGCGGGCGCCAGGGCCAATCCTACCAATGCAGTGGCGCAGGCATGGACGGCGCGCGACCGCAGGCTGTTGTACGAGAAGTTCATGTTCGGCTCCGATATCCAAAGGAGAAAGTGTACTTGAGTTGCCTAGAGGGCCGATGGCCTCACCACTGGGGAAGAATAGTGTTCGGCAAAACAGCGTCCCGAGGGGTGCAGCGGCTACAATCCTCGCCGGATAAACAAGCTTTATGTGGCCCCAACTGTTGCAAGCCAACTGGGAGGCGTTTTGAAATGAATGCCGCAATCGACGACAGCCTTGATGCGAAGTATCCCGACGCCGCCGCCTTCGAGCGCCTGCTGGATGCCCGCTACAGTTGCCGCGCGTTCCTCGACACGCCGGTGCCCGAAGACATCATCCGCAGCAAGTTCGGCATCGCGCAACGCACGGCGTCATGGTGCAACACGCAGCCCTGGCAAGTCATCGTCACGCGCGGCGAGGCGACCCATCGCTTTCGCGCCGCGCTGGCTGAATGGATAAAGGGGCACGAGGGCGGGTTGGATTTCGAGGAGCCGGTGTACCAAGGCGTGTCGCTGGCACGGCGCCGGGAATGCGGCTTCGGGCTGTATGACGCGCTGGGCATCGCCAAGGGCGACCGCGAGGCGTCCCGCGCCCAGGCCATGAAGAACTTCGCGCTCTTCGGCGCGCCGCACACGGCGCTCATCACCACCGATGCGCCCCTCGGCGTGTATGGCGCGGTGGACTGCGGCGCCTATGTGGCCAACGTGATGACCGCGGCCACGGGGCTGGGCCTCGGCACCATCGCGCAGGCGGCCCTGGCGCGCTACCCGGATTTCATCCGAACCCACTTCGATCTGCCGAAAGACCAGCTCGTGGTGTGCGGCATCACGTTTGGTTACGCGGACGTGGACCACCCGGTGAACAAATTCAGGACCACGCGGGCCGCGCCCTCTGAAGTACTGCGCATCGATGGGGAATAGCCGACCCTTCCGATGCCGCCATGCAAAATATGTTGGCACTATTTGACGCGATGACACAGGAGAGAAGGGGGTATAGGAAATACAAACCACCCTTTTCCCCATGCACGACTGTATCGCCGGGCCGACCGGCCACTCCAGTGGCACGGCGATGAAAGCTCGCGGCCATTCCGCCTCTCGTTCGAACAATTTTCAGGCGCAGGTCGACGGCGGATCGATCAATGCAGGTACGCCGAAGCAGGCGATCGCGCGGCTTCGAGCCTGGCTGCAAGAAACGCGCCCCGGCATTCTGATGCTGTGGGCACATGACGGTGGACTGGGGCAAAGGGACGCCGGAGAATTGAAAAATGCATTATTCTGCCGGGCGTTGAGGTGTCGTCAGCAATCCGCGATTTTGGCAAGTCACCCCGGTCCAGTGAGGTGGAAAATGGCCGAACTGACCAACTGATTGATGCCATTGAATATGAACCAACCGATGGAGACCCCATGTCGAGACATCTACTTTGCTTTGTCGCAGCGACACTTCTTGCCAGTGCCGTGCCCTTGAGTGCTGTCGCCCAGCAATACCCGAACAAACCCATTCGAATGATCAATCCCAACGCCCCGGGCGGCGTGACCGATCGGATGTCCAGGATGATCGCAAAGGCGTTGGAGCCGCACCTGGGGCAACCCGTCGTGGTCGAGAACAAACCAGGCGCGGCCAGTGTCGCCGGGGTCGACTTCGCGTTGAAAAGCGCTCCGGACGGGTATACGGTCGGAAACACCTGCCCGGGCGTCCTCATCGTTTCGATGACCGGCACCCCCGTACCGTTTGATTTCGAAAAGGACGCCGTCGTGGTCGGGATGATGGGCGCGCTCGACGTGTTGATCACCACCCGGGGCGACAGCGCCATTAGAACCATCGAGCAATTGGTCGCCGCGGCAAAAGCCAGACCCAAGCAGCTTTCGATCGGCATGGTACAGACCCCGTCGAACATCATTCCGGTGGCCTACCTCGCCCAGCGCGCTGGCGTGGAACTGAACATCATTGGCTACAAGGGAGAGGCGAATGCCCTGACTGACCTGTTGGGCGGCTCGATCCAGTTCGCGATCAACGCGCCTGGCACGGTGCTTTCGCACATCCAGGCGGGTACCGTAAGACCCGTCCTCATGCTGAGCAAGAATCGTAATCCGGCAATGCCGGACGTGCCCTCGCTCTCGGACACCAAGGTCGAAGGCTTTGAGCCGAGCAACTATTGCGTGATGTTCATGCCGAGGGGCGTACCTGCGGACGCAGTACGCAAGTTCAATTCCGCGCTGAATGAAGTTGGCAAGGACCCGGCGGTGCGAGGTGCGTTCACGAGGGAGGGCCTGGTGCCCTACATTGGTGGCACTCCAGGCGATGCGTCCACATTATTCAGCGATATCGCCAAGCGCTGGCGCGGCGTGCTCAAGGAAGTGGACTATTCGAAGTTCCAGTGATGCAGCCTCCAGGTTAGAGCAGCGCAATGCCCCTGCATCCTGATCTTCGTGTCATGTTGAACGCGGCTCCACCGGAGGCGCGGCTGGACATGACCTCCGTTGCGTTGGAGGAGGGCGTACGGCAGTTGCGCAGTCGGCCGGTTCCGTCGATCACGGTTCCTGGCGCGGTCCCCACAGAGGATATCCGCGTGCCTGGGGCAGAGGGCGACCTGCCAGCGCGACTCTACCGACCAGCCGATCCCCACGGCATGGTGATCCACTTCCATGGCGGCGGCTGGGTCACGGGCACCATGGCCCAGGATGACTTCTTCTGTCATGCCCTGGCGCGCGACGCAGCCTGCACGGTGGTGTCGATCGACTACCGACTGGCGCCGGAACACGCCTTTCCGAAACCACTGGATGACTGCTTCGCGGCCACCCGCTGGGCATCAGCCAACGCAGAACGCCTCGGCGGGATCGGGGCAAAGCTCGCGGTAAGCGGTATTAGCGCAGGAGGTAACCTCGCGGCCGCAGTGGCGTTGATGGCGCGGGACTTGGGCGGGCCGAAGATCGACTTTCAATCACTGATGTATCCCGTCTGCGACGGCGGCATGGATTTTCCTTCCTGCCACGAGAACGCCGAGGGTTACCACCTCACGTCGGCTGCGATGGAATGGTTCTGGCAAAGATATGCGCCTGCGCCTGAGCAGCGCTTCCACCCGCTAGCCTCGGTACTGCGGGCTCCCAGCCTTGAGAGGTTGCCACCGGCGGTTGTCATGACGTGCGAATACGACCCGCTGCGTGACGAGGGAAATGCCTATGCGAAGCGCCTCGCGGAGTTCGGGACGCCAGTGTTGCATCGTCAGCTTCCTGGGCTGATCCACGGGTTCCTGCGTATGGGCTGGAATCAACCGTGGGGACGGCAGCCGGTGTCCGAATTGACCTCGGCGCTTCGAGATGCAATGGCTTGATCAGATGCGACCAGCACCACTTGCTCCGTAAATCTAGTGACACTTTCGATACCATGCGGCGTCAGCATTCCTCCTACGCCGTTGCGCCGGAGTCCACAAATAGCGTCGTTCCCGTCATCAGGGAAGACATGTCGAGCGCACAAAACAGAATGACACGGGCGACGTCGTCGGGAACACCTACGCGTCCCAGCGGCATGCTGGCGGCGCGCCGTTTCGTGTCTGCGGACAAGCCGCGCTTTTCAAGTCCGGGGGTTGCGGTAATACCTGGCGCAATGGCCAGGATACGAATGCCATCCTGACCCAATTCCAGCGCCAGGGATCTCGTAAGACCAATCACGCCATGCTTGGAGGCCGAATAGTGGGCAAGATGGTGTCGCCCACGATGCCCGGCTGTAGACGCGACGTTGATGATCACGCCCTTTTTTGTGGATCCTTTGCGCATGCGGGCAACCGCTTCCCGCGCCCCAAGAAACGTGCCACGCAAGTTGACATTCTGGACACGCTCCCAGGACTCCACTGTCATATCGGTGATCGAAGAATGGGGAAAAATACCGGCGTTGTTCACCCAGACGTCCAGCCCCCCGAGCTGCGACACTGCCGCATCGGCGAAAGCGATGATCGACTGCTCGCTGGTCACGTCCAACGACTGTCCTATCACCGTCGCGCCAAGCTCCTTGGCGATTTTTTCGGCCTCGCGCTTTACGGCGTCTGCGTTCAGGTCGCCGATCAGGACGGAGGCGCCCGCTTCGGCCAGACGACGCACGGCGGCGAGACCGATGCCACCTCCTCCCCCGGTTACAACGGCGCGTCGGCCCTTTAACGACATCAGTTGGGATAAAGGCAGCGCGGTTACATCATCAATAGCCATTGGTAGTCCTTCGCAGGTTGTTGAAAAAGGGGGGCACGGTCCCCCTTGACCCCCTACTTCAGGGACTG
>CAXNGL010000055.1:0-13205 GCA_964201515.1 Burkholderiales bacterium | reverse complement strand
CCACCGCCGACATGACCTGGGCGCTGCTGCTGGCGGCGGCGCGGCGCATTGCCGAGTCGGATCGCTGGCTGCGCGCCGGCAACTGGCAGGGCATGAAGTTCAGCGACCGCTTCGGCCGCGATGTGCACCACGCGACGCTCGGCATTCTCGGCATGGGGCGGATCGGGCGCGCCGTGGCGCGCCGCGCGGCAGGCTTCGACATGCGCGTGATCTACCACAACCGCTCGCGCCTCGACCCCGACCTGGAGCGCGCGGCCAATGCGCGTTACGTGTCGATGCAGGAATTGCTGGCCGAGTCCGATTTCCTGTCGCTGCACCTGCCCTACACCGATGCCAACCACCATGTGATCGGCGCGGCGCAACTGGCCGCCATGAAGCACACCGCCATCCTCGTCAATGCGTCTCGCGGCGGCCTGATCGACGAGGACGCGCTCGCAGAGGCGTTGCGTGAAGATCGGATTGCCGGCGCCGGGCTCGATGTGTTTGAGGGCGAGCCCAGGGTCAATGCGGCGCTGTTGGCCCTGGACAATGTCGTGCTCGCACCGCACATGGGCAGCGCCACGCGGGCCACGCGCCTGGCCATGGCGCGGCTGGGCATCGAGAATCTCAAGCAGGCGCTGGCCGGTGGCGTGCCGCCGTGCCTGGTCAATCCCGAAGTGCTGGCGCGGCGGCGTCGCTGAGCCGCGCTCCGGGCATGCGCTTGCAGTCGCTGTCGACGCAGTCGCCGCGACTCGGCCAATTCCGTCATTGCACCATGCCTTTGCGGGTTGCCATTGTCGGGTTGCCATTGGCGACTGGCATGCTTTTGCTCTATCATCGGCGCGCGCCACGCGTTGCAGCGCGCCATGACTGGACGGCATTGCCCTATTCCCATGAAGAAAACCAATTTCCCCTCCGCGCAGGACGCCGAGAACGCTTTTTACGAAGCGCTGGAAGCGGGCGATGTGGATGCCATGATGGAGGTCTGGTCCGACGATGAGGACGTGGTGTGCATCCATCCGGGCGGCCCGCGACATTGCGGCTATGCAGATGTGCGCGCGAGCTGGACAGAGTTGTTCTCCGGTGGCGCCAAGCTGCAGGTGCAGGTGTCGAACCAGGTTGCCATTGGCGGCATGATGCTGGTGGTGCACGCGGTGCAAGAGAACATTGCCGTCAAGGGCGACAAGCGGCCGGCGGTCCCGGTGGCCGCGACCAACGGCTACATGCGCACCGGCCAGGGCTGGCGCATGATCCTGCATCATGCCTCGCCGGCGCCCCAGGGCCCGACCCAGCAGCGCGCAGTCGATCCGGCTACGCCCAAGGTGTTGCATTGAGTGTGATCAGTCCGTGAGGGAAGCCGGGGACAGACCACGTTTTCCAGGCGCCGGAAAACGTGGTCTGTCCCCATGTCAGGGGTTTCGCGCCCCGTGGTGGTTGCGCAACCGTCACCTGCACACGATTTACGCGGCCCTGCGCGGCCGCCTGCTCGCCGCACCGCCGCTGCGACGCGTGCGCTGGGATACCCCCGATGGCGACTTTATCGATGTGGATTTCGTGGATGGCCCGCGGGAGGCGCCGCTGGTGGTGCTGTTCCACGGCCTTGAAGGCGGCTCCGGCAGCCATTACGCCAAGTCCTTCGCGCGCGTGGCGCAGGCACGCGGCTGGCGGCTGGCACTGCCGCATTTTCGCGGCTGCTCCGGGGAGATCAACCGGCTGCCGCGTGCTTATCATTCCGGCGACAGCGATGAGATCGCCTGGGTGCTGGAGCGCATGCGACGCGAGCATGCCTTGGGTGGCCTGCTCTATGTGGTGGGGATTTCATTGGGCGGCAATGCCCTGCTCAAGTGGCTCGGACTGGTCGGCCCCGCATCGCGGGACGTAGTGGACGCGGCCGCCGCGGTGTCCGCGCCGCTCGACCTGATGATTTCGGGCGACGCGCTGGGTCGCGGATTCAACAGGCTCTATACGCGCATGTTCCTTGCCACGCTGAAGCGGAAAGGCGCGGCGAAGATCGCCATGCATCCCGGGACATTCGATGCCACTGCCATGCGCCGTTCACGCACCTTGCGCGATTTCGACAATGCGGTGACTGCACCGCTGCACGGTTTTCGCGACACCGACGACTACTGGACGCGCGCGAGCTCCCGCCCGTTGCTCGTTGGCATTGCCGTTCCCACGCTGATCATCAACGCGCTGGATGATCCGTTTGTGCCCCAGGCGGCATTGCCCGATCGCGCGAGCCTGCCTGCATGCGTGACGGCGGAGTTCCCTCGTGCCGGCGGGCATGGGGCCTTCGTGTCGGGGCGCTTCCCGGGCTCGCTCGACTGGTTGCCGTTGCGCGTGTTTGCGCATTTCACTGGCGCAAGTCGTGGCTGATGCGGGTTGTGCAGCGGGAGCGAGTGGCGCGGTAAGCGCGCCTGGGGGCAATGCGCCTGTTCGCGGCTGTTAGAATCCGTCGTGCGCCGGGCCCGCAACTGCTCGCAGCGACGTGTGGCGGACCTGTCCGCGGCGTCCCCCAGGCACCGCCCCAACACAGATTGCCATCAATGAACAATCCCCCTGCAGAAATATTCAAGGCCTACGACATCCGCGGCATCGTCGGCAGCACGCTGACCGAAGATGGCGTGCGCCTCATCGGGCGGGCGCTGGCGTCGGAAGCAAGGCTGCGCGGCCAGAAGGCCATTGCGGTCGGTCGCGACGGGCGCCTGTCGGGTCCGTCGCTGGCCGCGGCGCTGGCCGATGGGCTGCGCGCGGGTGGCATCGACGTGATCGACATCGGCATGGTGGCCACACCGATGACCTACTTTGCCGCCCACCAGTTGGGATGCCAGAGCGCGGTGTCGGTGACCGGCAGCCACAATCCGCCCGACTACAACGGATTGAAGATGGTGCTCGGCGGCACCACCCTGTCGGGCGAGGACATCCAGGGCCTGCGCGCGCGCATCGAAGCGGGTGATTTCGCATCGGGCACAGGCCGCCTGGAGCACGCCGACGTGCGGGCGTCCTATCTGGATCGCATCCTGTCCGACGTCAAGCTCGCGCGCCCGATGCGCATCGGTGTGGACTGCGGCAATGGCGTGGCCGGCGCGACTGCAGGAGAGCTTTACCGGCGCATGGGCTGCGAAGTCACGGAACTGTTTTGCGACGTCGATGGCAACTTCCCCAACCATCATCCCGACCCCTCCCAGCCGGCAAACCTGGTCGATCTCGTGGCGGCGGTGAAGAAGGGCAACCTGGAACTGGGCCTGGCCTTCGATGGTGACGGCGATCGCCTCGGCGTGGTGACCAGGAGCGGCAAGATCATCTATCCCGACCGGCAGCTGATGCTGTTCGCCAAGGATGTGCTGTCGCGCGTGCCCGGTGCGGAAATCATCTATGACGTCAAGTGCACGCGCAAGCTCGCGCCGTGGATCCGGCAGCATGGCGGCGTGCCGAGCATGTGGAAGACCGGGCATTCGCTGATCAAGGGTCGCATGAAGGAACGGCATGCACCGCTCGCCGGCGAGATGAGCGGGCACATGTTCTTTGGCGAGCGCTGGTTCGGCTTCGACGATGGCCAGTATGCCGGGGCGCGCCTGCTGGAGATCCTGTCGCGCGAAGCCGACCCGTCGGACGTTCTCGAGGCGCTGCCGGATGCGCTCTCCACGCCCGAGTTGCACCTTGAGCTTTCCGAAGGCGAGCCGCATCGGCTGATTGCGGAGCTGCAGCGCTCGGCGGAGTTCCCGGGCGCGGATGAAGTGATCAAGCTCGACGGCCTGCGCGTCGAGTATGCGCATGGATTCGGCCTGGCGCGTGCTTCAAACACCACGCCGGTGATCGTGCTGCGGTTCGAGGCGGACGATGCCGACGGGCTCAAGCGTATCCAGGCGCAGTTCCGTCGCGTCCTGCTGGCGGTAAAGCCGGATGCGGCACTGCCGTTCTGAGCCGATGCTTATTTCTTGACGTGCTGGCGGTCGTGCTTTTCGTGCGCGATGACGCGGCTGTTGCGGTTGGCTTCCGCCTGCAGGTGGGCACGCTCCTTGTTTGTCACCACGCCGTCGGCCTTGGCCCGGGCTTCATTGGCGGTGAGCCGGTCCTGGCGCTTTTGCAGCCGCGTTGCCTCTTGCGGCGTTAGTTGGCCGGATTTGACGCCCTCGTCGATGCGGCGCTGCTGGTTGGCCTCGCGCTTGTCCAGATTCGGTGTGGATGGCGCGGTCGCCGGTGCCTGGGAAAGCGCAGGCAGGCTAAAGGCGCCGATCACGGCGGCGGCGAGAATGGTCTGGAGTTTGTTCATGCGTTTCTCCTGGGTTGGCGGGAATCATTTCCCTGATTGCAATAACGCCAGCGTATCGCGGGTGTTGACGTGTGCCGTGTAAGCGTCTGTAAGGCGATGTTACAAAAGGGTACACCTGCGTGACTTTCATCACGTTTCAGTGCCATTAGGATGCGCGGAGGCGACCGATTACCGGAAATCCGGTCCGATCACATCAAGGCGGTCGGTGAACATGGCATCCACACCCCAGGCGAACAGTCGTCGCGCCGCAACAGGGTCATTGACCGTCCAGGTGGCCAGCCCGTAGCCGGCGTCCACGATTTCCCGGGCCCCACGCTCATCGAGCCTGGCCTGGTTGCAGTGCAGGCTGGCGCAATCGAGCGCCGTCATGCGCGCATGCCAGTCGCCGGGCACGGCGTCGAGCAACAGTCCCCGCGGCAGCTGCGGTGCCGCAATTCGCGCGGCGGCCAGCGCGGCTTCGCTGAACGAAGACAGCAACGGCACCAAACCCGGCGCAGAGTCTTTCCAAATCTCTGCCGCCATCATCGCCACGATCCGACCGGTCGCCGCTTCATGTCCCTCTGCCGGCTTGATTTCGATATTGGCCCACAGGCCCAGGGACAGGCACAGGCATGCCGCATCAGCGAACTGCGGAACCGGTTCGCCGCCATAACGCGCATCGAACCAGGCGCCGGCATCCAGCGTCGTGAGTACGGCCGCCGCGGTATCGGCCACATTGCCGCGTCCGCTCGTGGTGCGCTCCAGGGTCTCGTCGTGAATCAGCACCGGCACGGCATCGGCGCTGAGCATGACGTCGAACTCGACGCCGCGAAATCCCAGTGCATGGCCCTTGCGCAGTGCGGCCAGGGTGTTCTCGGGGGCGAATTGTCCACCGCCGCGATGCGCGATCACGCGTGGCCAGGGCCAACGCCGATTGGCCGGATTGCTCATGCAAAACTCGCCGTGAGCCGCACGTTCAGTGCTTCATCAAGGGCTGGGGCGTCGCAGCAACGCATTGCCGCGCTCGACCGCGTCGTCGAGCGCTTCCTTCGGCGCCTTGCCCGTTAGCCACACGGCATTGAGTTCCTCCTCGGCAATGGCGCGGATCTGCGCGAAATGCCGCAGGCGCACGCCCCTGGCGAAGTTTCCCGCATGCACGCCGCGCAATTGCAGCACCCCGATCTCCTGCGCGGGATTGCGTTCATAGAAGCCGGCGCGCTTGGATGCAAGGTAGGCCGCGCGCGACATTGGCACGTAGCCCGTGGCCTGGTGCCATTCGGCGGCGACGGGTGCCGACCCCATGTACGCCATGAAGCGCGCCACCGCCTTGTAGTCGCGCAGCGGGTTGTCCGCCATCACCCACAGCGCGCCGCCGCCGAGCAGCGTGTTGTAGGGCGCGTTCGGGAAGTCGTCGTAGTGGGGCAGCCTGGCGACGCCGAGGCTGAACTTTCCTCTCGCACTGAGCTCCCCGAACGCCGCCGACGATGCGGTGAGCAGGGCGCACTGGCCATCGGCAAAGTGTCCGACGGCCTTCTCGGGATGCGCCGCGTGCCGGAAGAGCTCGGACTTGACCCAGGCCGACAGGATGGACACATGGCGGATCATCAGGCGATTGTTGAACAGCAGCTCGGGCCTGTCGCCGGATAGGCCGTTGTTGAGGCTGGCCACCGGCTGGTTGTGCCAGGCGCTCATGTTTTCCAGGTGGATCCAGGCCGGCGTTGCCGACGTGTAGGGGCAGTCCGCGCCGTTCTTCTGCAACTCGAGCAGCATGGCCTGCATGTCTGGCCAGGTTTTCGGCGGCTGGTCCGGATCGAGGCCCGCTTTTTGCAACAGGTCGCGATTGACGAACAGCACCGGCGTAGAACTGTTGAAGGGAAGGGCCAGCAGGCGGCCGGCGGCGTCCGCGTAATACGAGGCGGCCGGGGTGAAATACTCGTCGCGCTCGAAGCGCATGCCGTTTTCCGCGGCCAGCTGCCACAGTGGCTTGAACAGGCGCGCGCTGGCCGCGAGGTCGGCGGCGCCCAGTTCGTGCACCTGCAGGATGTGCGGCGGCTTGCGCTCTTTCGCGGCCGCCAGGCCGGCACTCAGCGTTTCCGGGTCGCTGCCGTGATTGGTGGCAAGGACCTTGACTTCGGATTGCGATGCATTGAAGCGATCGACCAGGCGCGCAAGCACATCAGCATGTGTGCCATCCATGGCGTGCCAAAACTGGATTTCCGTGGCCGCTCGCGAGCCGGGTGACGCCACCAGTGCCATGACGAGGGAGACAGCGTGGAATGCACGCGCGAAGGCTGGCATGGGCGGGCGCTTTTGTGGTGATTTCCCTGGCCATGCGAAGGTCGTGGCCGGGAGCCGCTCTGCTACGGCATCCGGATTATAGCCACGCGGCATTCACGGCCGCCTTGCGGGCAAGGCGAGGGCGATGCCGCCGCCTACCGCCGTGTGGCCGTCGTCCCCGGCTTGCACCCAGAGCGCCGCATAGAAGAGCGCGACTTCGAACAGTTCTCGATGCACGGCGAGAACTGACACCGAGGCCATGGCTTACAGGGTCTTTTTCTCCAGCGCAGAATCCAGCTGGTGTTTCAGGAGGCGGCTCCAGGCCTGTGCATGTGAACCACCGTGCAGCCAGTACCCGACGTAGGGCAGCATGGCCGCCGCGATCAACGTCGTGACGCCTTCCGTCATCTCCCGGTTGGCTCCGGAGATGCCGATGAAATACGTCGCCACGAATTCCTCGGCGCTCCAGGGAGGGGTGCACAAAGCATTGAATCCGCTTCAGTATAATTCCCCTAAATGTTATGGGTATTTGCGTCTTCAGGGATTGTCGGTGCGTTAGCGATGCTATTGATTAGAAATGAAAAGAGCGGGCTGGGAAGAACGGATCACCTGGCAGCAATGACGGCGCACGACTTGCCACGCGCTCGGGCAGTTCCGGATCCCGCGCAGGCCAATGCCGCTCGCCTGTCCGTGCTAGCCTTCGGGCGGCACAGGCTGGGGGGCCTGCATTGTGGGGATCGCAACCCGATGCAAGGACCTGGAAAACATTCGGGCGACGGCCTGTAACCCTGACGCCACGCCAACCCGAGTCAACTGAGCACAATGTGACTGCTGCACGGATTCCCTTTCCCTTGCTCAGGCTTCTGGCCGATGGACACTTCCATTCCGGAGAAGCCCTGGCGGCACACTTCGGCTGCACGCGCGGTGCCGTCTGGTACCGCATGCGCGGCGTGGAAGCACTGGGCCTGCGCCTGTTCAAGGTGCGCGGCCGCGGCTACCGGCTCGCCGAACCGCTCGACCTGCTGGATGAATCGGCGCTGGTGCGTCATCTCGCCGAACGCGCACCGGCATTGTCGGTGGAGCTCCTGGATGAATGCGAATCCACCAACTCCTATCTGATGCAACGCCTCGGCGCATCGCGCTCGGGGCGCGTGGTGGCTTGCGAGCACCAAAGCGCCGGTCGCGGGCGGCGCGGCAATCGCTGGGCATCCGGCGTGGGCACCAGCCTGACGTTTTCACTGGCGTGGCGATTTTCCTGCGGCACGGCGGCGTTGTCCGGGTTGTCGCTGGCGGTGGCGGTGGCGGTGGCTGAAGCCCTGGAGTCGTGTGGCGCCGCCGGGGTCGGGCTGAAGTGGCCCAATGACCTGGTGCATGACGATCGCAAGTTCGGCGGCATCCTCATCGAAGTCAGCGGTGATCCGCAAGGGGCAAGCGGCGCCGTCATCGGCGTCGGCCTGAATGTGCGCCTGCCCGCCGCAGTGGCAGGCGCGATCGAACGCCCGGTGACGGACCTCGCCGCGATACTGGCGCACTCGCCTGAAACCGCTGATGCACGCGGTGCGACACCGTCGCGAACCGCATGCCTGGCTGCCATCCTCGAACACCTGGCGGCGGCCTTGCCGCGTTACGAGCGTGATGGCTTCGCGGCTTTTCGCGACGGATGGCTCGCGCGCCACGCGTACGCCGGCCGGCAGGTGACCATCACGCAGGGAGAGCGGACGCTGCACGAGGGCGAAGCCCTTGGCGTGGCCGAAGACGGCGCGCTGTTGCTGCGCGCGGCGCGTGGCGTCGAGCGCGTGCACAGCGGCGAGGTTTCGCTAAGGGAAGCTCTGAACAAAGGGGCTCCGGCCGCTTGTGAATCCCCCGACTTCAGAGGGAACCTCAATAAAATCCCTCGCACAACCCAGGATTTTCCAGAGGTTCCTGAGATGAAGATCCAGCGATGAACATCCTTGCCATCGATTGCGGCAATACGCGCATCAAGTGGGGGCTGTGGGATGGCGCGGCCTGGCTTCGCGTGGGCGCCATGACCCACGACGAGCTGGGCGACGCGCGCAGCGGTATCGCCCCGGCATTCGCCAGCCTGCCGCCGCCAGCGCGCATTGCCATCGCCAATGTCGCCGGAGAAGGCGTGCGTGCAACCGTCGAACGCGCGCTTGCGAGCATCAATGCGCCGATCATGTGGGCGCGCTCGACCGAGCGGCAATGCGGCGTGATCAATCGCTATGGCGCGCCCGCCACCCTGGGCGTGGATCGCTGGGCGGCGCTGATCGGTGCTCGTCATGTGCAGCCAGGCGCCAGCATCGTCGTCGGTGCCGGCACGGCGACGACCATCGACCTGCTGTCCGCCTCCGGCGAGTTCCGCGGCGGGGTGATCCTGCCCGGGCTCGATCTGATGAAGCGTTCCCTGGCCGAGCACACGGCGCGCTTGCCGCTGGCCGACGGCGCCTACGCCGACGAGCCGCGCAGCACCGAAGACGCCATCGAATCGGGCGCGCTGCATGCGCAGGCGGGGGCCATCGAGCGCATGCATGCACTGGCGAGCGGCTTGCAGGGCGGCAGCTCCGCGAGCGCAGCGCAAGGTGCCGCCTGCATGATGTGCGGCGGGGCGGCGGCGCGCATTGCCGAGCGGTTGCGCATCGCGCATCGTCGCGTCGAGCACCTCGTTCTCGATGGACTGGTGCGCATCGCCCTGGAGCAAGCCACATGAGAGTGTTGCTCCTCTTGCTGCTCCTGGCCAACCTGGTTTTTCTTGCCTGGACGCAGTACAGCGTCCTGCAGGCCGCGGGCGAGACGCATCTTGTCGACCAGCAGATCAATCGCGAGTCCATCCGCGTGCTATCGCCAGAGCAGCTGGCCGCGACAAGGAGCGAGCCGCCCAAGACCGTGGCCTGCATGGAGTTGGGCAGCTTCAATCTTGCCGATGCCACCAAGGTGGAGGAGAGCCTGGCGCCGCTGGCACTAGGCGGCCGCCTGTCCCGGCACCGCATCGACGAGGGCGCCAAATGGTGGGTGTTCATGCCGCCGCAGGCCGGGCGCGAGGGCGCGCAGAAGAAGGTTGCCGAGTTGAAGCGGCTGGGCGTGGATGAATATTTCGTCCTGCAGGACGACCCCAAGCTGCAGTTCGCCGTTTCCCTGGGCGTGTTTCGCACCGAGGAGGCGGCGCAAAACCGGCTCGAGGAACTGCGCGCGCGCGGCGTTCGCAGCGCGCAGATGGGCCGGCGCGCGACACCGGTGCAGCGCGTGGTGTATGAAATCCGCGCCGTCGACCATGCTGCGAGCGCAAAGCTCACGGCAATCAAGGCCGCCCATGCCGGGGTTGAACTGAAGGAGTGCGCCAAGCCGGCATCCGCTGCGGATGCCAGGCAATGAGCGCGACGACAGTGGAAGGCCACGTCAAAAGCCGGCACGTCATCCACGATCTCTCGCTGCCATCGGTCAGTTCGATCGACCTTGCGCGCGTGCGCGAACTGTTGGTCGAATATGTTGCGTGGCTGAACGTTGACCTGCACTTCCAGGGCTTCGATGAGGAACTGGCCGGCCTGCCCGGCGCCTATGCGCGACCCGATGGGCGCTTGTTGCTGGCCATGCACGAAGGGCAGGCCTCCGGGTGCATTGCGCTGCGCAGGTTTGATGCGCGCACGGGCGAGGTCAAGCGGCTGTGGGTGGGTGCGGCGTTTCGCGCCGGCGGCCTTGGGCGGATGCTCGCGGGGCGCATCGTGGCCGAGGCGCGGGAGGCGGGCTACGACAAGCTGGTTCTGGATACCCTCGCCAGCATGGATTCGGCACTCGCCTTGTACCGCTCGTTCGGGTTTCGCGACATCGCGCCCTACTACCACAACCCCTTGCCGGGGGCGGTGTACCTGGGGCTCGACCTGTAGGTCGAGTTGTCCCGGATCAAGCCGCGCGGCCGAGCCTGCGCAGCAGACCGCGCGGTCCCGCCTCAAGCCGCGCGGCCGAGCCTGCGCAGCAGGCCGTGCGGTCCCGCCTCCAGCAGCGCGGCCGAGCCTGCGTAGCAGGCCGCGCGGTCCCGCTAGTTGTTGCGGATGCGCGACACCAGCGCCGTGGTCGAGCGCTGGTGCTCGAACGGGATCGAATGCACAGTGCCGCCCCAGCCTTGCACGTCTGCCGATCCGACAATGCGTTCCGACTTCCAGTCGCCTCCCTTCACCAGCACGTTCGGGCGGCAGCGCAGGATGGTTTCATGCGGCGTGTCCTCCTCGAACCATGTGACGAGGTCCACCGAGTCGAGCGCCGCCACCACCGCCATGCGATCCTCCAGGTTGTTGATGGGACGGTCGTCGCCCTTGCCCAGGCGCCGTGCGGATGCGTCGCTGTTGAGCGCCAGCACCAGCGACGCGCCCAGCGCACGGGCCTGCGCCAGATAGGTCACATGACCGCGATGCAGGATGTCGAACACGCCGTTGGTGAACACCAGCGGCTTGGGCAGCAAGGCGGCGCGGCGCGCAAGATTGGCCGGCGTGCATCGCTTGGCCTCAAATGCAGGTGGTGCGTAGGTGGTCATTGCCATGGCTGTTTGCCTGCGGTAGCGATTGCGCGGCCGGGGTCACTCGCGTTGTGCCATCGCTTGGGGCCCGGGAAACGGATCGAAACATTGTAACCGAGCGAATCGCGCCGACACGCCACGCCACGCCAGGCAGTTTCGGGATGGAGTTTCTCCCGTGGGTGGAAAGAACACTTTAAAATCGGCGCATGTCTGAATCGAATACCGGCGCGGCCGGGGAGGCACCCGTCAAGGACGAATCCGCCGCCGATCGCGCAACGCCCGCCGGGCAGTTGCCGTCCGACCGATTGCCGTCCGACCGATTGCCATCCGACCAATTGCCCGATGGCGGCCTGCCCCCTGATCGACTACCCATCGGTCCGCTGCAGCTCTTCATCTCGTTTTCATTGCTTACCATTTCCGGCTTCGGCGGCGTGCTGCCGTTCGCCTATCGCATGCTGGTGGAGAAACGGCAATGGGTGGACAAGAAGGCGTTCGCCGAGCTCTTCGCCCTGGCCCAGATGATGCCGGGACCGCCGATCCTGCATATCGCCCAGATGGTCGGCCATCGTGAATCCGGCTGGCGGGGCGGCGTAGCGGCGGTGCTTGGCATCATCGTCCTGCCAACCCTGTTGATGATGGTGCTGGGCCTTGCCTACCAGTACTTCATCGATATCGCGGCCTTTCGCAAGGCGCTCGCCGGCATGTCCGCCGCGGCAGTGTCGCTGATTCTTGTCATGGGCATCAAACTGGCGACTGCTGTCCCCCGGCGCGTGCGGCCCTGGACCGTGGTGGTGCTGGCATTCGTGCTGCTCGGATTGCTGCATGTGTCGTTCTTCATCGTCATGGCGTTCCTGCTGCCATTGTCGATGTGGTTTGCCTGGAAGGAGCCTGGTTGATGGACGCCGCATGGATCGGCGCGCTCACCGGATCGGCGCTGTGGCAGTTCTGCGCGCACATCGTGCTGCTCACGGGCACGGCGGTGGGCGGCGGCATGATCGCCGTCATGCCCGACGTGCACCGCTTTGTGGTCGAGACGAATCACTGGGTGACCAGCGAGCAGTTCACTGCCACGTTCGCCATGGCACAGGCGTCCCCCGGGCCGAACTTCATGTACGTGGCACTGATCGGCTGGCACATTGCCGGCTGGACGGGGGCCGTCGCCGGGACCATCGCCGTGGCCTTGCCGCCGGCGCTGATCTGTTACGCGGTGCTGCGCATCGGGTCGGGGCGCGGGGGCGGGGTGGTGCAGCGGGCATTTCGCCGCGGGCTGGTGCCGTTGTCGGCCGGGCTGCTGCTGGCCAGCGGCTGGGTGCTGGCGAATACCGTTGACGATAACTGGCGCGCCGGGCTCATGACAGCGGTGTTCGTGGTGCTTCTGCTCAAGACCCGCGTGCATCCGTTGTGGTTGATTGCAACCGGTGCGACGCTGGGCCTGATGGGTTGGGTGTGAGCGGCAAGCCTGGGGGGACGAGCGGCGAAACAACGCCGCCAGAGGGCGCGCCCGTGACTGCGTGGCAACTCTATGCGACCTTCTCGCGCATGTCGCTGGGAGGCTTCGGCGGCGTGTTCCCGTTGGTCTATCGCACGCTGGTGGAGCGCATGCGCTGGATCCACCCCACGGATTTCGCCGCAACGTGGGCGTTCGGCCAGATGCTGCCCGGCTCGGTGATCTGCAATGTCGCCACCATGGTGGGCTATCGGTACGCGGGGGCGCGCGGCGCGTTCGCCGCGGTGCTGGGACTGGTCATGTGGCCGCTGATCGTGCTGCTGGCCATCGGCACGGCGTATGCGTTCCTGGGCGACCTCGCGCCGGTGCGCCATGCGCTGACCGGCATGTCGGCCGCGGCGGTGGGCTTGTCGATGGCGACGGCGATGAAGATGCTGCGCAACCTGCCGCGCCGCTGGCAGCATTTTTTTGTCGCGGCCTGCGTCTTCATCGCCATCGGGCTGCTGCGGCTGCCATTCCTCGGTGTGTTTGCGGTGGCAGCGCCACTGTCCGTGTGGTTCCTGTGGAGAACGCGATGATCGACGTCTTCTTCGATTCGGCACTATTGTTGATCGACGCCCTCTTCGATTCCGCGCTGTGGCAGCTGGCGAGCCATCTGGGACTGCTGTCGATGGTGGCCATTGGCAGCGGACTGGGCGCGATGCTGCCCGAGGTGCACCGCTTCGTGGTGGAGACCCATCACT
>CAXNGL010000054.1:0-13231 GCA_964201515.1 Burkholderiales bacterium | reverse complement strand
CAGCCGTCGCGCACCCCGGACGTCGCTGAAGTAAAGGCAGTTCTCCTCCTGCCACCACAGCGGGCCCTCCAGGGGACCCAGTGCTGTGGTCGTGACGTCCTCGGCGAGCCAGCGCAGCGGCTCTTTCGGATCGAGCAGGCGTTCGAGGCTGGCGTGATGGCGTTCGATGGTCATGGGGGCTGCGATGACGATTGCTTCATTGGAGTCTACCGTAACCGGTTGCCGCGCAATGCGTCTGCGCATCGGTCGATCAAGGGACGAATTCGCATTGTCGCGCAGCGGCAATGCCGGTAATCTCGGGTGGAAGTCGCGTTGAATGAACGGGCGCTCAAGGAGGACGTGATGGCATTGAAGAGCGGGGAGCAGTGGAGTGGTGGCACGGTCGGCTATATCGGCCTGGGCAACATGGGCCAGCCCATGGTGACGTACCTGTTGTCGTCCGGCGTGCCGGTGCGCGCGTTCGACATCGTGCCGGCCAGTGTTGCGGCGATGGTGGCCGAGGGCGCCGCGGCGGCGAAATCCGTGGCGGATTTGGTCGCGCAATGCGATGTCGTGGCCATGTCGCTGCCCGACCCCGCGGCGGTCAACGTTGTGGTCGGGCAGATGCTCGCAGCACCCAGGGCCGGCGTGACCATCGTGGATCTTTCCACCAGCGACCCCAAGCTGTCGCAGGAATTGGAAGCCAAGGCGAAGGCGGCCGGCATGCACTTCGTCGATGCGCCGGTGAGCGGCGGGCCGGCGCGCTCGATCAACGGCACGCTCACCATCATGATCGGCGGTGAAGCGGCTGCGGTAATGCGCGCCATGCCCGTGATCCATGCGCTGGGCGAGCACGTGGTGCACGTGGGTGCCTCGGGCATGGGCAATGTGGCCAAGCTGGTGAACAACATGGTCATCCTGAGCAACCAGTACATCATCGCCGAGGCGCTGCATCTGGCGCAAAAGGCCGGCATCCCGGGCCAGACCATGTTCGAGATCATGTCCACCGGCAGCTCGCGCAGTTATGCGCTGGAGCGCACCGCACCGCAGATGCTGTCGGGCAACTACAAGCCGGGGATGACGCTGACCCTCGCGCACAAGGACGTGTCGCTCGCCAACAAGCTCGGTCGCGATGTCGGCCAGCCGCTGGTGGTCGCCGAACTTGTCGAGAAGCTGCTGCAAGGCGCGCTTGGCGCGGGTTTGAGCGAGCTCGACGTGAGCGGGATGTATGAGGCGGTGCGCGTAAGAGGCGGAAAAGTTTAACGACTGAGGAGCGGGGAACATGGCAAAGGCAGCGGTGAGCAAGAAGGTGGGCACGCGCAGTGCGGTGGTGACGAAGAGACAAGCACCGGTGCGCGCGCCAGCGCGTGCGGCCGCAAGGGGACCGGCACGCAAGGGGTTCCCCACGGAATCGGCGCGCATACGCAGCGAACTGAAGCACCCGGTGGTCGATGCCGACGGGCATTGGCTGGAGGTGCATCCGGTGTTCTGGCAGTACATCGACGCGGTGGCCGGTCCCGCCATGGTGGAGCGTTACCTCAAGGTCTACGGCAGCGTGCAGGGCGGCTGGTACAACCTGACGCCGGAGCAACGCCAGGCGGTGCGCATCCGCCGTCCCGGCTGGTGGGGTGTGCCGGTGAAGGCGGTGGATCGCGCCGCCGCCATGATCCCGCGGCTGTTTCGCGACAAGCTCGACGACTGGGGCATCGATGTCGCGCTGGTGTACCCGACGCTGGGCTTTGGTCTCGTGCGCGAGATTCCCGACGAGGAGCTGCTGGAGGCCACCGTCGCCGCCTACAACATCATGGTGGTTGACATCTTCAAGGGGACGGGCGATCGCATCATCCCGGCGGGCGTGGCGACGCTCAATCGGCCGGATCTCGCCATCCGCCAGATCGAGCAGGCGCACAAGCTGGGCATCAAGATGCTGTCGATCAACGGCACGGTGCCGCGCACGCTGGCGGCGGATGCTGCCTGGCAGCCCGACCCGAAGAAGCGCCGCGTGTGGATCGACGGCTTGGGGATGGACAGCGCCTACGATTACGACCCGGTGTGGCAGAAGTTCCTCGACTGCAAGATCGCGGTGACCAACCACACCGGCGCCAACGGCTGGCCGGATCGCAACTCGCCGACCAGCTTCGTGCATTGCCACCTCGGGCATTTCGCACAGGCGCACCACCTCATGGCGAGAAGCCTCTTCCTCGGCGGCGTGACGCAGCGCTTCCCGAAGCTGAATTTCGGGTTCCTTGAGGGCGGCGTAGGCTGGGGCTGCAACCTGCTCGCCGACCTGCATGGCCACTGGCGGGTGTGGAACACCAAGCACATGCAGGCGCATCGCAAACCGACCAACCTTGACCTCGATCGCGTGCGGCGCTACTTCGACGACTACGCCCAGCCGGGCTGGCCCTTCGAGGGCAAGGTGGACGATATCCTGGCCAAGAACCTGGAGATCGTGGAGCAGAACCTGACCCAGGTGCAGCTCACCGAGCGCGACCGTGACGAGGACGAATTCCGCAACGTGGACATCAAGAAGCCCGCCGACATCGACCGGCTGTTCAAGAAGCCTTTCTATTTCGGCTGCGAGGCCGAAGACCCGATGACTGCCGTGGCCTTCGACAAGCGCCTCGGGCTCGACCTGAAGCCCATGCTCGGCTCCGACATCTCGCACTTCGATGTGGCAGACGCCGACGAGGTGCTGGAGGAGTGCTGGGAACTGGTCGAGCACGGCGTGCTCAGCGAGGACAATTTCCGCGACTTCACCTTCACCAATGCCGTGAACCTGCACGGCGGCATGAACCCGGACTTCTTCAAGGGCACGGTGGTGGAGAAGGAGGCGAAGAAGGTGCTCTCGAAGCGGCGCTGACCGGGGCCGAGGAATACTGTCAGTTTATTCAGTATCCATACGATGGAATTGAATAAATACCATGAATACTGACAAACCCGTGTGTTGTCCGGTAGGGATGAGCCCGAAACTGGAGGGGATCAGCTCACTTCAATCTCGGCACGCCGGCCGAGTGCCGCCAGGGCGCGTTCTAGCGTCGGGACCTTGGTCGGGTGCTTCGGGTCGAGCATGCGCCGCGCCTCCTTCTCGTTCACCTGCATGCGCCGGGCGAACTCCGATTTCGAAATCCCCGAGTCGCGCAGCGCGATGGTGACCGCGGCCTTCAGCGCCGTGGTGATCGGCGTGGCGGCAAGACGCTCGCCGCGTTTTGCCGGCGACGGAGCGGGAATATCGAGCCCGTCCTCGATGCGGCCTTCGATCGCCGCCTGCAGCGCGCCTTCGGCTTCGACGAGGGCTTTGGCGATGGTCTCGCCCTGGGTGATGGCTTCCGGAATGTCGCGGCAGGAGACGACATACCCCCCGTCTTTGCGGTCGGGGGTGAGCTTCACGGGGTAGGTGAATCGCAGCATGGGGTTCTCGCTATGAAAGGTCGCGTTCGGTGATCCCGAGTTGCTTGAGCATGGCGTGATAGGTGCCTGTCTTCAGTTCGTCCTTCGGGTTGCGAACCACAGTTCGCGCGTCGCCCAGGTTCAGAATGCCATGCGAACCCTTGCCACGATCCGGGCGCTAGTCGAACGAAATCCCGTTGCGCTTTGCGTATTTCTGCACCCGACGGATGAACTCGTTTCCGCGCATGAACCAGTGTCGGACATAAATGTCCGATTGTCAAGGGCCTGAATCATCCCGCCCTGAGGGATGGCGCCGTCGACGGTCGTTGCTTTCGCCAACACGGCCGGCGGTACGGTCCTTGTCGGCGTCGAGGATGGAACACGGCACGTTCGCGGGATCGCCGATCCGCTGGCGCTTGAAGAGCGTATCGCGAGCCTGATCACCGACTCGATAGCACCGCGGTTGCTGCCGGACCTCGAGGTTCTGACTTATCGCAAAACCCACGTGGTCGCCGAAAAGCCCATTGGGCAGCACATTGGAGACGAAGGTGTGGAAGGCGCCGTCGTGCGTTTCATCCGACACCTTTCCGAACAGGGCGAGGACGCGGATCTGGTCCTCGACCGCGATGTCCTGGTGGTGAAACAGCAGCACTTGCCTGTCATCGAGGAGCCGGCGCAGCGCCGCCGAGCCTGCGTAGCAGGCGGCGCGGTCGCACTATGCCGACCTGGATATCAACGTGCTGGTGGCGAGGTGATCGTACTCGCTGATCGGCGCGTGCTCGGGCCCGTTGCGCGACATCATCACGAAGTGCGGCTCGCTGGGGCGGAAATTGGTGAAGCCGAGTCCGCCGGCATCGACGCCGAAGCCGTAGACGGTGTCGGAATCGACTGCCAGCGCGGTCCCCGGCTTGTGGATCTGGCGCCCGACGATCATGCCGCCTTCCGTGACGAAGATGATTTCGTGTTCGGGATGAAAATGCGCCAGGCCCTGCGGGAACGGCGTGCCGAACTCGGACTTGTGCATCCACAGCTCGCAGGTTGGGCATTTGGAGTCGGCCCACACGATGGTGGTCATGTCGTTGTTGTAGTTCTTCACCTTGATCATCCCGTCCGGTCCCCAGACATGAACATGGCCGCCCGGACGGTCCATATGGGCGGTGCTGGCATCGCGGCTGTGATAGTGCAGCAGCGTCGCGCCCTCCGCGCTGCCCTCGATCACGGCATTGCCCTTGTGCTCGATGCTCACCACCCACTCGGGCGCCAGCGCCTGGCCGGCGATGCGGGCACTGCCCTTCCAGACGTAGACAACGTGCCCGAGGGCTGGATTGTGCCAGCGGATTTGTGCCCCCGGCGCGAGTTCATGCATCCACAGCCACAGCGGGCGGTCGGGGGTACACAGGACGCCGCGGGTCTGGAAGGTCCCGGCGGGAGAGACGCCGGCCAGTGCCGGAAACGGCACGACTTTCGCGTCATCGACATGTGCGGCAACGACCTTACCCATCTCATCTCCTTCGTATGCTGTTGCGCATCCAGGCGGGAGACAATTACGCGCCCCTATGCCCAGTCGCGCGCCTTAAGGTAGCGCTCGTAGAGTTCGGCCTCGGCGCTGCCGGCTTCAGGGTGCCAGTCGTAGCGCCACTTCACGATGGGCGGCATCGACATGAGAATGGACTCGGTGCGCCCGCCCGATTGCAGGCCGAACAGCGTGCCACGGTCGAAGACCAGGTTGAACTCCACGTAGCGGCCGCGCCGGTAGGCCTGGAAATCGCGCTCGCGCTCGCCGTAACTCGTGTCGCGACGGCGCTCGACGATGGGCGCGTAGGCGGGAAGGAAGCGGTCGCCCACGCTCTGCAGCAGCGCAAAGCAGGTGGCGAAGTCGGGGGAGGATAAGTCGTCGAAGAAGATGCCGCCGATGCCGCGCGGTTCGTTGCGGTGCTTGAGGAAGAAATAATCGTCGCACCAATGCTTGTATTTCGGGTGCAGGGCGTCGCCGAAGGGCTGCAACGCTTCTCTGCAGGTGGCGTGGAAGTGAATGCAATCTTCATCGTTGCCGTAATACGGCGTCAGGTCCATTCCACCCCCAAACCACCAGACGGATTCCTTTCCTTCGGCCGTGGCAATGAAGCAGCGCACGTTCATGTGCACCGTCGGAACGTGGGGATTGCGCGGGTGCAGCACCAGCGACACACCCATGGCCTCGAAGGCGCGACCGGCGAGTTCCGGCCGGGCAGCTGTGGCCGAAGGGGGGAGTTTTGCGCCACGCACATGCGACAATGCCACGCCGCCGCGCTCGAAGAGTTTTCCTTCCTCGATGATGCGGCTGTCGCCGCCGCCGCCCAATGACGAGAGCGCCCCTGACGACGCCGATGCCGCTTCGCCGCCGCGCTGCCAGCGATCGACACGAAAGGCATTGCCGTCGAGGTCTTCGAGGCCGGCGACGATGCGATCCTGCAGGCCTGTCAGGTATGCCTTGACCGCAGTCGAGTCGGCGTCCGTCGTTACCATGGGCGACTACTTCTTCGCGGCCACCGCGCGGTGGCCGATGTCGCCGCGGAACTGCATGCCCTCGAAGCGAATGGATTCGACCGCCTGGTAGGCGCGGCGCTGCGCCATCCTGATGGAATCGCCCAGTGCCGTGACGCAGAGCACGCGGCCGCCGGCGGTGGTGACGGTGTTGCCATCGAGCGCCGTGCCTGCATGAAACACCTTGCAGTCTTCGGTACCTGCGGGAATGCCGGTGATGGCGTCGCCCTTGTGCGGTGACTCGGGGTAGCCGCCGGCGGCAAGCACCACGCCCAACGCGGCGCGACGGTCCCAGTCTGCCTCGGCGTTCTCCAGCTTGCCGTCGACCGCCAGTTCGATGAGTTCGAGCAGGTCGCTTTTCAATCGCATCAGGATGGGCTGCGTCTCCGGGTCGCCCAGCCGGCAGTTGAATTCGAGCACTTTCGGGTTGCCGGCCTTGTCGATCATCACCCCCGCATACAGGAAGCCGGTGTACTGGTGGCCTTCGGCAGCCATGCCTGCGATGACGGGTTGTATCACCTCGCGCACCAGGTGCGCATGCATGGCCGGCGTCACCACGGGCGCAGGGGAGTAGGCACCCATGCCGCCGGTGTTGGGGCCTGCGTCGCCGTCCTTCAGGCGCTTGTGGTCCTGGCTGGTGGCGAGCGGCAGCACGTGCCGGCCGTCGGCCATGACGATGAAGCTGGCTTCCTCGCCGTCGAGGAAATCTTCAATGACCACGCGGTTACCGGCATCGCCCATGGTGTGCGACACCATGAAGCGCTCCACTGCGTCATGCGCTTCGGCAACGGTCATGGCCACGACCACACCTTTGCCCGCGGCGAGGCCGTCGGCCTTCACGACGATGGGCGCGCCCTGGGCATCGATGTAGGCGTGCGCCGACTTCGCATCCGTGAAACTGCCGAAGGCGGCGGTGGGAATCTTGTGCCGCTGCATGAACTTCTTGGCGAACTCCTTGGAGCTCTCGAGCTGGGCGCAGGCTTGCGTGGGGCCGAAGATGCGCAGCCCGGCGGCGCGAAAGGCATCCACCACGCCTTCGGCGAGCGGTGCCTCGGGGCCGACCACGGTGAGGTGAATGTTTTCCTGCCTGGCGAAGGCCAGCAGCTCGGCGACGCTGTTGATGGCGATGTTTTCCAGGCCGGGCTCCAGCGCCGTGCCGGCGTTGCCCGGCGCAACATAGACCTTCTGCACGCGCGGGTTGGCGGTGAGGCGCCAGGCGATGGCGTGCTCGCGTCCCCCGGAGCCGATGACCAGTAGTTTCATCTGCTAATGCCTGAAGTGGCGCACGCCGGTAAACACCATGGCAATGCCGCGCTCATCCGCCGCCCCGATGACTTCATCGTCGCGCATGCTGCCGCCGGGCTGGATGACGGCCACGGCGCCCGCGTCGATGATCACGTCAAGGCCGTCGCGGAACGGGAAGAAGGCGTCCGATGCGACCACCGTATCCTTGAGCGACAGGCCGGCGTTCTGCGCCTTGATGGAGGCGATGCGCGCGCTGTCGATGCGGCTCATCTGGCCGGCACCCACGCCGATGGTCATGCCATCCCTGCAGAACACGATGGCGTTGGACTTGACGTATTTCCCCACGTTCCATGCAAACAGCAGATCCTTCAACTGTTGGTCGCGGGGCACTTTCTTCGTCACGACCTTGAGGTCGGCGAGCGTTAGCACCTTGTTATCCGCCGTCTGCATCAGCAGGCCCGAGCCGACGCGCTTGACGTCCATTGCATTGCGGCCGTTGTCCCAGTCGGTTCCCTTGTCTTTACCGCGGCCGCCCGGTGGCAGGGCGATCTGCAGGATGCGCACGTTGGCTTTCGCCTTGAATACCTCGAGCGCTTCCGCTGTGAATGCAGGCGCCATGAGCACCTCGACGAATTGCTTCACGATCGCCAGGGCGGCTGCGCCGTCCAGCGCGCAGTTGAGTGCGATGATGCCGCCGAAGGCCGATGTGGGATCGGTCTTGAAGGCCTTCTCGTAGGCTTCGAGGGCGCTGTTGCCCACGGCAACGCCGCAGGGGTTGGCGTGCTTGACAATGACGCAGGCGGGTGCGGCCAGGCCCTTGACACATTCCCAGGCGGCATCGGCATCGGCGATGTTGTTATAGGAGAGTTCCTTGCCCTGCAGCTGCTTTGCCGTCACCAGCGATCCCGGCGCCGGGTACAGGTCGCGGTAGAACGCCGCCTTCTGGTGCGGGTTCTCGCCGTAGCGCAGGTCCTGCAGCTTGACGAAGCGGCCGTTGGATTGACCCGGGAACTCGGCGCGCGTGCCGTCGGGCTGCAGCGCGGACAGGTAATCGCTGATCGCTGCGTCGTAATTGGAGATGCGGTTGAAGGCGGCCACGGCGAGCGAGAAGCGCGTTGCGTCGCTGACGCCGCCATCGCGCTCGATCTCGGCCAGCACATCGGCGTACTGGGACGGGTCGGTGAGTACCGCCACGCCCTTCCAGTTCTTGGCCGCCGAGCGCACCATGGCCGGGCCGCCGATGTCGATGTTCTCGATGGCGTCCTCCAGCGAACAGCCGGGCTTGGCGACCGTGGCCTCGAACGGGTAGAGGTTCACCACCAGCAGGTCGATGCCGCTGATGTCGTGCGCGGCGATGGCCGACATGTGTGCCGGCAGGTCGCGCCGCGCCAACAGGCCGCCGTGGATCTTCGGGTGCAGGGTCTTGACGCGGCCGTCGAGCATTTCCGGAAATCCGGTGTGGTCGGCGACTTCGGTGACGGCAATGCCGTTGTCGGCGAGCAGTTTGGCGGTGCCGCCGGTGGAGAGGATGCGGATGTTGCGGCCGGCGAGGCCGCGGGCGAGTTCAAGCAATCCGGCCTTGTCGGAAACGCTGATCAGGGCCTGGTGGATGGGTGTGGTCATGATGGGATGCCGGGGGAATTGGAGTGCGGGATGTGCTGCCTGGACTGACTGTGGGTCGGGGCGCGGCGCTCGGCCGTCCTGCTGCTACGGGGCGGGGCAGCGCGCGGATGCGCGGGCCTAGTGGAGTGCTACAGCTTGATCTTCAGCGTCTGCATCTTCTTGCGCAGCGTGTTGCGGTTGATGCCCAGCATCTGTGCGGCGATGGTCTGGTTGCCCTCGGCGCGGTCGAGAACCACTTCGAGCAGCGGGCGCTCGACGTTGCGGATGACCATGTCATAGACCGAACGCGGCTTCTCGCCATCGAGGTCGCGGAAGTATTTCTCGAGTGAGCGGCGAACGGTGTCCGCGATCTCGTTGCCCTGCTTGGGCGTGCTCATGCGGCGAGTTCCATCGGCGTCTCCTCATTTGCAACTTCAACATAGCGCAGCCGCCGATCGCCGCAGGCGAGTTCCTCGAAGAAGTGATCCACTGCTTCGATTTGCTCTGCGCAAGTCTCCAGCCGGTTCATGCGATGCCTGAAGCTCGCCGAGCCGGCGAGCCCCTTGGTGTACCACGAGATATGCTTGCGCGCGACCTTGACGCCGCGATCGAACCCGTAAAAACCGTACAGGTCATGCAGGTGCGCCAGCAGCACCGTCCTGATTTCGCTGACCAGCGGCGGCGGCAGCTTGTCGCCAGTGGCAAGAAAATATTCGATCTCGCGAAAAATCCACGGGCGGCCCTGCGCGGCACGACCAATCATCACGCCATCGGCGCCCGTATAGGCGAGCACATCGCGCACCTCTTCCGGCGTGGTGATGTCGCCGTTGGCAATGATGGGCAGGCGGCTGGCAGCCTTGACCTCGCGAATGGTGTCGTACTCCGCATGCCCGGTGTAGCCGCAGGCGCGCGTGCGTCCATGGATGGACAGCAACTGGATGCCGGCCTCCTCGGCGATGCGCGCCACGGTCAGCGCGTTCTTGTTCTGGCGGTCCCAGCCGGTGCGGAATTTCAGCGTCACCGGAACATCCACCGCGCCGACCACGGCCGCGAGGATGCGCGCCACCAGCGGTTCGTCGCGCAGTAGCGCGGAGCCGGCGGCGGCGTTGCACACCTTCTTGGCCGGGCAGCCCATGTTGATGTCGATGATCTGCGCGCCTTCGTCGACGTTGAAGCGCGCGGCATCGGCCATCATCTTCGGATCGGCGCCGGCGATCTGCACCGAGATGGGCGAGACCTCGCCATCGTGATTGGCGCGGCGGCGCGTCTTCTCGCTGCCCCACAGCAGCGAGTTCGATGCCACCATTTCGGAGACTGCGAGTCCGGCGCCGAACTGCTTGCACAATTGACGGAACGGACGATCGGTGACGCCGGCCATCGGTGCGACAAACAGATTGTTGCGAAGCTGATGCGAACCGATTTGCATTTCGAAAACGGGCGGGGCGATGGCGGGGGAGCAATTCTATACCTAATATTCACGCCAATGAAAAGCGCGATGCTTAAAAATTGGGCGGTAGAAAATTGTGCTTGCCGGTGTTGCATGGGTGGCGATGAAAGTGCTGTTGCAGCACGTTTGCGCAAATGTTCTTCGCGCCGTGGTGCCTGACTTGTGCCGGCAAAGTGCGCCGGAAATCCGCCAGCGCATGTCACGGTGTGGTGCCAGCAGGAAAATTCCTGGGCGCGTTGACGCAGTCAGGGCAGTGCGCGCGCGCCGAACATCATGCGCCGCGACAGGAAGCGACGCGCGGGCGGAACGGTGTCGAGGAAGGCGAGTGCGGCGCCGCGCAGCGTCGAACTCAATGGCAGTTGCAGCGAAAACGCGCCGATCAGTCCGTCGGTGAGGCGCACGATGAGTTCACGGTCGAGCCTTCGACGCGCAGCAAAGTCGCGCGAGAAGGCGCTGCTGCCGAGGTCTTCGGGCATGTCATCCAGTGTTCGCGTACAGGCTTCGGCCAGTTCCCAGGCATCGCGCAATCCCAGGTTCAGGCCTTGGCCGGCCACCGGATGCAGTGTCTGCGCCGCGTTGCCGATGGCGATGACACCAGCCGGTGCAGGCTTGTCGTGCACGCGCAACGTGAGCGCAAACGCGCTGCGCGGCCCGGCAGCCATGAACTTTCCCGCCCGATCGCCGAAGGCCTGTTGCAGCGACGCGAGAAAAGCCGGCGCGTCCAGGGCCATGAGGCGCGCGGCGTTGGCGGGGGGCGACGTCCATATCAACGCGTAGCGACTGCGGTAGGGCAGCAGCGCCACCGGGCCCTCCGGTGTGAAGCGTTCCCAGGCGAGGTTGCCGTGGGGCCGGTCGCTGTCGACTTCGCAGACGATGGCGCTTTGCCGGTAGTCCTTGACGCGCGTCTCGCCCGAGTCGTGGTCGGGGCGGCCGCCATCGGCAACCACCAGTAGGCGCGCGAGGACGGATTGCGAGCCCAGGCGCACTTCGATGCCTTCAGGCGATGGCTTCCAGTCGAGCAGCCTGTCTTCGCGTAATGTGATGCCTGGCGCGTGGTCGCTGGAAGTGCGCTCGACCAGGTCGCGATAGCTGACCACATGGCCCAGTGCGTCGATGCCGTGATCCATGGCCGAGATCAGGGTGCGGCCGAAGCCGCCGCGCTGCGACACATGTATGCGGTGTATCGGCGTGGCAGGCAGGCCTTGCCAGAGGCCGAGGCGCGCGAGGAGCAGTCGGCTGCCGTGCGATAGCGCGATGGGGCGGTCTGCGGCGGCGGTGGTTGCGCGCACGTGCAGCACGGATGGTGCGGCGCCCCCGCCACGGCCCGCAACCGGCGCCAGCGCGTGCGCCAGCACCGAGCCTACCGGCCCGCCGCCTGCGATGACGATGTCGAATTTTTCCACAGGGCTGTCCCGGCGTTGATGCTTTCCGCCGCGGGCTAACTTGCGGCTTGCCCCACCAACGCCTCGATCTCGGCCACAGATTTCGGCGTCTCCCGGGTAATGATGTCGTATCCCGTCGCGGTGACCAGCACATCGTCCTCGATGCGAATGCCGATATTCCAGAATGCCTCGGGCACCTTGTCGCCGGGGCGGATGTAGCAGCCCGGCTCGACGGTGAGCATCATGCCGGGTTCGAGCGCGCGCCATTCGCCGGCGCGCTTGTATTCGCCGGCGTCGTGCACGTCCAGGCCCAGCCAGTGGCCGGTGCGGTGCATGTAGAAGCGACGGTAGTCCTCGGTCTCGATGACCTTGTCCAGGGTGCCTTGGCACAGTCCGAAGTCGATGAAGCCCTGGGCCAACACGCGGACCGCGGCTTCGTGCGGCGCGTTCCAGTGCGCACCGGGCGTGATGGCGGCGAAGGCGGCATCCTGCGATGCGAGCACCAGTTGGTAGGCGTCTTTCTGCTGCGGCGAGAAACGGCCGTTGACCGGCCAGGTGCGAGTCACATCCGACGCGTAGCCGTCCAGTTCGCATCCGGCGTCGATCAGCAGCAGGTCGCCGTCGGCCAGGCGCTTGTCGTTGGCGCGGTAATGCAGGATGCAGGCGTTGCCGCCGCCCGCGACGATGGGCCAGTAGGCGGGGAATTGCGCGCCACGGCGGCGGAATTCATACAAGAGCTCGGCTTCGATCTCGAATTCCATGCGCCCCGGCCGCGTGGCCGCCATGGCCTTCAGGTGTGCCGCGGCAGAAATGCCGGCGGCGGTGCGCATGGTGGTGATTTCGGATGCGTCCTTGAACAGGCGCATTTCGTCGAGCGCTGTGCGCACATCGTGGATTTGGTCCGGCGCCGTGATGCCGGTGCGACCCTGCGCGCGCACCCGGTTCAGCCAGCCCATGATGCGCGCATCCCACTCCACCTCGGCGCCCGGCGCGTAATGGAGCGCCGGTTGGTTGGCGAGCATTTTCGGCGCCATCTCGTCCAGGGTGTTGATGGAGTAGGCCTCGTCGAAGCCGAATTCCGACTTCGCCGCCTCGGGTCCCCAGCGAAAACCCTCCCAGGTTTCGCGCTCGGCATCCTTGTCGCGGCAGAACAGTACCGAGCGGGTTTCTTTTTCCCCCGCATGCAGGATGAGCACTGCGCCGGGCTCGGTGAATCCGGTCAGGTAATAGAAATAGCTGTCGAAGCGATACAGGTAATCGCTGTCGCGGTTGCGCATGCGTTCGGGCGCGGTCGGGATCACGGCGACGCCGTGCCCCATGTGGCGCGCCAGCGCGGCGCGGCGTTCGGCAAATCGGGAGGCGTCGGTCATGGTGTGTTCCGGATGCGATCGGGTGAGGTGCCGCCAGTATGCCTTCGGAAGCGCTGATTGTGTCCCCAAAGGTGCAAAGGCCGCGACAAGCTTCGCTCTGAAGCCGGGAGTCTCAGGAGGGGGCAGGCATGCGGGCTCGCCGCGGCGCGTCGATCAGGCGGCGCTGCCGGCGTTATTTAGTATGGCCAGCCGTTCCGGCGTGCCGACATCGTTCCAGCTGCCGCGGTGGCGCTCGCCGCCGACCCGCCCGGCGGCCATGGCCTTGCGCAACAGCGGGGCGAGCGGGGCCTTGT